>NZ_JAQOWX010000001.1:20620-162642 GCF_028462495.1 Paucibacter sp. XJ19-41 | reverse complement strand
CGTGCTGCTTGCCGGCTGCGCGCCGCTGTGGGTCTGCGGGGCCGGGGCGATGGGCGAGGATGTGCTGCGGGCGCTGGGCCAGGCGCCCGAGGTGCTGGGCGAGCGGTGCTGGCCCAGCACGGCGCAGGACACGCGCCGGCTGGCGGCACAGATGCGGGCGCAAGACCTGGCCCTCCTGCTTTTCGTCGGCGGCGACGGCACGGCCCGCGATGTGCTGGATGCGGTGGGCGAGGCGCTGCCGGTGCTGGGCATCCCGGCCGGTGTCAAGCTGCAGTCGGCCTGCTTCGGCGTCAGTCCGCGCGCGGCCGGGCGGCTGGCGGCGGCCTTTCTGTCCGGCCAGCGCCGCCTGAGCGAGGCCCGCGAGGTGCTGGACCTGGACGAGGCCGCGCTGGGCCAGGGCCGGGTGCAGGCCCGGCTCTATGGCCAGCTGCGCACGCCGGTCGATGCGCGCTGGCTGCAGGGCCGCAAGTCGCGCAGCGAGGCCGGCGACGCGGTGGATGCCGAGTGCCTGGCCCAAAGCCTGGCGCCGCAGCTGCGCCAGGGCCTGCACCTGATCGGCCCCGGTTCCACCACCTGGGCGCTGAAACAGGCCCTGGGTCTGGACGGCAGCCTGATCGGTGTGGACGTGGTGGTGGACGGGCAGCTAGGGCTGCGCGACGCCGACGAGGCCCGGCTGTGGGAACTATTGCAAGGACGACAGGCGCCGGCGCGGCTGTGGCTGACCGCGATTGGCGGCCAGGGTCATGTGCTGGGCCGCGGCAATGCGCCGCTGAGCCCGCGTGTGCTGCGGGCCCTGGGCCCGCAGGCGCTGACGGTGCTGATCACGCCGCGCAAGCTGCAGGCCCTGGGCGGCGCACAGCTGCGGGTGGACAGCGGCTCGGCTGCGGTCGATGCGCTGTATGCCGGCCCGGTGCGCGCGCTGACCGGCCCGCGCGAGCAGGCCATGCTGCACCTGGTGGCCGACTGAAACAACATAGAGGAGACCGACAAGATGAGCGACAAGACAAGAAGCGGCGGCGAACTCGCCGGCAAGGTGGCCCTGATCACCGGTGCCGGCTCCGGCATCGGCCGGGCCACGGCCCTGCTGTTCGCCCGCGAAGGCGCCCGGGTCGCGGTCTGTGATCGCGATCCTGCCGGCGGCGAGGCCACGGTGGCGGCGGTCCGCGGAGCCGGCGGCGAAGCCGTGTTTGTGGAGGCCGATGTGGCCCGCGCCGCCGACTGCGAGCGCGCGGTGCGCCAGACCCTGGCCGCCTTCGGCCGGCTCGATGTGCTGTTCAACAACGCCGGCATCACACGGCGCGCCAATGTGGTGGACACCAGCGAGGCCGACTGGGATGCGGTGATGGCGGTCAACGTCAAATCGATCTTTCTGATGAGCAAGTACGCGGTGCCGGTGATGGCCGAGCAGGGCGGCGGCAGCATCATCAACGCCGGCTCCGGCTGGGGCCTGGTCGGCGGCAAGGATGCGGTGTCCTACTGCGCGGCCAAGGGCGCGGTGGTCAATATGACGCGGGCGATGGCGGTGGACCACGGGCCGCAGCAGATCCGGGTCAACAGCGTCTGCCCCGGCGACACCGACACGGCCATGCTGCGCGATGAAGCGGCCCAGCTGGGCCTGGCCGAGACGGCCCTGGTCGAGGCCGGCCATGCCCGGCCGCTGATGCGGGTGGGCCAGGCCGAGGAGATCGCCCAGGTCGTGCTCTTCCTGGCCAGCGACCGCGCCTCCTTTGTCACCGGTTCGGCCTATGTCGTCGACGGCGGCGGCCTGGCCGGCTCGGCCTAGGGTCTGCACGCTGCCGCTCCTAGGGTAAGCCTCGATTCAAGCCCGAAATGCAGTAAATATATTTCCGGCATTCGCAATTCAAAACGTTTCAAAACCAACCATGCTGAACTGGGGAATCATCGGCGCCGGGAACATCTCGGGCGCTTTTGCCAAGGGCCTGCAACAGACCGACAGCGGCGGCCTGGTGGCGGTGGCCAGCCGCGACGAGGCCCGGGCCCGCGCCTTTGCCGACGCCCATGCGGCGCCGGGCACGGCGGTCATCGCCCATGCCAGCTATGAGTCCTTGCTGGCCAACCCGACCGTGGACGCCGTTTATATCGGCCTGCCGCACACCGAGCATCTGCACTGGACGGTGCGGGCGCTGCGCGCCGGCAAGCATGTGCTGTGCGAGAAGCCGCTGGGACTGAACCAGGCCGAGGCCATGATCGCGTTCGAGGCGGCCGAGCGCGCGGGCCGCGTGCTGATGGAAGCCTTCATGTACCGCTGCCTGCCGCAGACCGCCCAGCTGCTGGACTTGCTGAAGCGCGGCGTGATCGGCGAGCTGCGCCATATCCAAGCCTCCTTCTGCTACGCCTCGACGCCGCGTGCCGGCTCGCGCAGCTGGGAGCCGGGCCTGGCCGGCGGCGGCATCCTCGATGTGGGCTGCTATCCGATGTCGATGGCGCGCTTGCTGGCCGGTGTGGCCCGGGGCCAGGACTTTGCTGAGCCGCTGGAGCTGCAGGCCATGGGGCGGCTGCACGAGACGATGGGCGTCGATGCCTGGGCCCTGGCCACGCTGCGCTTTCCCGGCGACATCACAGCGCAGATCGCCACGGCGATCAGCCTGGAACAGGAGGAATCGCTGCGCCTGGGTGGAGCTAAGGGCGCCCTGGTCGTGGCCAATCCCTGGTATGGCGCCGGTGCGCAGGCCGGCGAGAGCCGCATCGAGCTGTGGGTGGACGAGGCCCTGGCCCAGAGCTGGACCGTCGCCACCGACCGCGGCCTCTATGCCCACGAGGCCGATGTCTTCGCCCGGGCGGTCCGCACCGGCGCCGTGCCGCATCCGGCCATGAGCCCGGCCGACTCGATCGCCAACCTGGCCGCGCTGGACCGCTGGCGCCGCGCCATCGGCCTGAGCTACCCGAAGGAGCAGGTCCCCGCGCTGGCCGGCCGCAAGACCCTGGCCGGCCTGCCGATCACGCGCCGCCCCGATGCGAATATGCGCTATGGCCAGGTGCCGGGTCTTGCCAAGCCGGTGTCCCGCCTGATCATGGGGGTGGACCACCAGGAGACCCTGCCTTATGCGGCCGCGCTGTTCGACGACTATCTGGAGCGCGGTGGCAACGCCTTCGACACCGCCTGGGTCTATGACTTCGAGGGCGGGCACTGCGAGTCCATCTTCGGCGACTGGCTGAGCGCGCGCGGCATCCGCGACGAGATCGTGCTGATCGCCAAGGGCGCCCACACGCCGCACTGCACGCCCGAGGGCATGGCCCGCGAGTTGGCCGAAAGCCTGGAGCGCCTGCGCACCGAGTCGGCCGACCTCTACATCCTGCACCGCGACAACCCCGAGGTGCCGGTCGGCGAGTTCATCGACGCGCTCAACGAGCAGCGCAACAAGGGCCGCTTCCAGGCCTTTGGCGGCAGCAACTGGTCGCTGACGCGGGTGGCCGAGGCGAATGCCTATGCGGCCCGGACCGGCCAGCAGGGCTTCGCCCTGGTCAACAACCAGCTGAGCCTGGCGCGCATGCAGTCGCCGATCTGGCGCGGCTGCGTCTCGGCCGGCACGCCGGACTCGCGGCGCTGGCTGGCCGAGCAGGGCCTGGCGCTGTTCGCCTGGTCCTCGCAGGCGCGCGGCTTCTTCGTCGACGGCCGCGCCGCGCCGGGCCAGCAGGACGACGAGGAACTGGTGCGCTGCTGGTATAGCGAGGCCAATTTCCTGCGCCTGGCGCGGGCCCGCGAGCTGGCCGCCAAGAAGGGCTGTGCCGCGATCAATATCGCGCTGGCCTGGGTGCTGGCGCAGGGCTTCCCCGCCTTCAGCCTGATCGGCCCGCGCAGCATCGCCGAGACCGCCAGCTCGATGCGCGGCCTCGATGTCAATCTCAGCGCCGAGGAACTGCCCTGGCTGGATCTGGCCGATCTGGGGAGCCCGGCATGAGCGGCATGAGCGGCATGAGCGGCACCGTGACCCGGGTCGCCATCATCGGCGCCGGCGACATCTTCCCGGCCTATGCCAAAGGCCTGCGAGCCTTCGGCCATCTCGAGCTGATCGCGGTGGCCGATGCCCGCGCCGACGCGGCCCGCGCGCGCGCCGAGGCCTTCGGCATCCGCGCGCTGACGCCTGCCGAGCTGCTGGCCGGCGAGGCGGACATTGTCATCAACCTGACCCCGCCGGCCGTCCATCTGGCGGTGGGCCGCCAGGTGCTGGAGGCCGGCAAGCATCTCTATACCGAGAAGCCGCTGGCCGCCAGCTTCGACGAGGGCCAGGTCTTGATGGAGACTGCAGCGCGCGCCGGCCGCCGCATCGGCTGCGCGCCGGACACCTTTCTGGGCGGCGCCGGCCAGGCCGCGCGCGCGCTGCTGGACAGCGGCCGGCTGGGCCGCATCGTCGCCGGCCAGGCCTGCATGATGGAGCGCGGCCCGGACGACTGGCACCCCAACCCCGAGTTCTTCTACCGCCCCGGTGCCGGCCCGCTGATGGACATGGGCGTCTACTACCTGACCCAGCTGGTGCAGCTGCTGGGCCCGGTGCGCCGGGTCAGCGGCATGGCCCATACCAGCTGGTCGCCGCGCCAGGTGCCGCGCGGCCCGCGCCAGGGCCAGCACATTGCGGTCGAGACGCCCAGCCATGTGGTCGCTGGTCTGGAATTCGAGAGCGGCGCCTTTGTCACGATGAGCACCAGCTTCGATGTCTGGAAGCACAAGTCCAGCCCCATCGAGCTCTACGGCGAGCAGGGCTCGCTGCTGCTGCCCGATCCGAACGAGTTCGGCGGCGGCCTGCAGTTCTGCGAGCAGGACGGCGACTGGCAAGACCTGGCCCCGCGCGCCTTCACCGGCCGGCTGCGCGGCCTGGGCGTGGCCGAGATGGCCTGGGCCATCACTGCGGGACAGCCGCACCGCGCCAGCGGCGAGCTGGCCCTGCATGTGCTGGAGGTGATGGACGCGACCCTGCGCGCCGCCGTCCAGGGCGGCCCGGTGGCGTTGAGCACGCGCTGCGAGCGGCCCGCGCCGCTGCCGCCGGCCTTTGCCCGGCAGATTGCCTGTGAGGTGGGCGCATGACGAAACATCACAAGATCGCCCTGCAGCTCTACACGGTGCGCAGCGCCGGGGCGCTGGCGGCGCGGCTGGCGCTGGCCCGCGAGGCCGGCTATGCCTGGGTTGAGACCGAGGGCCTGCACGGCCTGGCGCCGGCCGATTTCATCGCCACGCTGCGGGCCTCGGGCCTGGGTCTGGCCTCCATGCATGTGGAGATGAGCGAGCTGGACGCCGGCCGGGCCGAGATCCTGCAGGCCCTGGCGGCGCTGGACTGCCGCCAGCTGGTGATGCCCTGGCTGGACGAGGCCGAGCGCCCCGCCGACCAGGCCGGCTGGCTGGCGCTGGCCGGCAGGCTGCAGGCCCATGCGCAAGACCTGGCCCTGCTCGGCGTCGACCTGGCTTATCACAACCATGCCTTCGAGTTCGAGCGTTTGACCGATGGCCGGACCGTGCTGGAGACGCTGTTCGAGGCCGCGTCGAGTCTGCGTTGGCAGCCCGATGTGGCCTGGGTGGCGCGCGCCGGCGAGGACCCGGCCGTCTGGCTGGCGCGCTATGCGGCGCGCCTGCAGTCGGTGCATGTGAAGGACCTGGCCGGCGAGGGCGCCGACGCGGCCGAGCAGGGCTGGGCCACGCTGGGCGAGGGGCGGCTGCCCTGGGCCCAGTGGCTGCCGGGCCTGGCGGGCCGGCTGCAGACCTTCATCGTCGAGCACGACCATCCCAGCCAGCCGGCGCGCAGCGCGCGGCTCGGTCATCAATATCTTTCCCAACGCCTGGGCTGACGACATATGGCCGACCTCAGCATCCAGCATCTGCGCAAGACCTTCGGGCCCGTCGAAGTGCTGAAGGACATCAATCTCGAGATCGCCGATCGCGAGTTCGTCTGTTTCCTGGGCCCCTCGGGCTGCGGCAAGTCCACGCTCTTGCGCTGCATTGCCGGGCTCGAGGAGGTGCAGGGCGGCGAGCTGCGCATCGCCGGTCGGCGCATCAACGAGCTGCCGCCGGCCGAGCGCGATCTGGCCATGGTGTTCCAGAGCTATGCGCTCTATCCCCATATGTCGGTGCGCAAGAACCTGGCCTTCGGCCTGAGCCTGCGGGGCCGGCCCAAGGGCGAGATCGAGGCCCGCATCCAGGAGGCGGCGCGCATGCTGCAGCTGGAGGCGCTGCTGGAGCGCAAGCCGCGCCAGCTCAGCGGCGGCCAGCGCCAGCGCGTGGCCATCGGCCGGGCCATCGTGCGCCAGCCGCGCATCTTTCTGTTCGACGAGCCGCTGTCCAATCTGGACGCGGCGCTGCGCGAGAACACCCGCATGGAGCTGGCCCGGCTGCACCAGAGCCTGCAGGCGACGATGATCTATGTGACCCACGACCAGATCGAGGCCATGACCCTGGCCAGCAAGGTGGTGGTGCTGAACCAGGGCCGCATCGCCCAGGTCGGCAAGCCGCTGGAGCTGTACCACGCGCCGGCCGATCTGTTTGTGGCCGGCTTCATCGGCTCGCCACGGATGAATCTGCTGCCGGTCGAGGTGCTGGGGGCGATTGCTGCCAGGCCTGGGGCCAAGACTCTGGGCATACGGCCCGAGCATCTGCGTCTGGGCGATGCCGGGAGCGGGGGCGGCTTGCGCGCCCAGGTGCAGATGGTCGAGCGCCTGGGCGCGCAAAGCTTGGTTCATCTGCGCCTGGCTGACGGCCATGCCTTGACCGCCAGCGTCGAGGGTGCGCGTGCGGTGCAGGTCGGCGATCAGCTGGTGCTGACGGTGGCGGCCGAGCATGTCCATGCCTTCGGCGCCGATGGCCGGGCGCTGCCGCGAGTCCTGAGCGAGGCGGTGCAAGACGCACTGGCGCTGGCATGAACAAGCGCCTGATCCTCCTTGTGCTCGCGCTGCTGTTGCCGCTGTCGGCCGCCGCGCAGGTGCTGCGCTTCGCGACCTGGGACGGTAGCGAGAACCTGGGCATCCAGCGCCGCATCGCCGCCGCCTTCGAGCAGCGCCATCCCGGTGTGCGGGTGCAGCTGGAGGCTTATGGCGGGGGCTTCAACCAGAAGCTGTCGGCCGCCTTCGGCGCGCGCAACCCGCCCGATGTGATGATGATGTGGAACTTCCCGCTCTATCACCGCGTGCTGGAGCCGCTGGACGCCTGGCAGGCCCGCGAGCCGGCCTTTGCCAGCGCCGATCTGGTGCCGGGACTGCTGCGCTTTGCCAGCGCCGAGGGCCGGCTTTACGGTGTGCCGGCCGGCTTCACGAGCCAGGTCATCTACTACAACAAGGACATGTTCGACCGCGCCGGCCTGGCTTATCCGCAGCCGGGCTGGAGCTGGGAGGATCTGGCCGCGCTGTCGCGCAAGCTCAGCCGCCCGGCCGCCAAGGTCTATGGCTATGGCCTGGACGTGGCCCCCGATCCCTATGACTTCCAGGGCTATCTGTGGAGCGCCGGTGCCCGCATGCTGGGCGCCGATGGGCAACGGGTGCAGGGCGAGTTCGACAGCGCCGGCTCGCAAGCCATGTTCTCGATGCTGCTGGGCCTGCTGGACCAGGGGCTGGCGGCGACCCTGGGCGTGGGCGACGGCAAGAATCAGCGCCAGCTCTTCGTTGCCGATCGCGTCGCGATGCTGATGGACGGCGCGGCCTTCCGGCTCGAACTGGCCCAGGACGGCAAGCGCTACGGCGTGGCGCCGCTGCCCAGCTTCCAGGGCCGGCCGGCGCAAAGCGTCGTCAGCGTCTCCTCGCTGGCCATCGCCCGCGACTCGACACAGAAGGCCCTGGCCTGGCAGTTCATCAGGTTCTACAGCAGCGCCGAGGCGGTGCGGCTGCGCCAGGGTGATCTGCCGGTGCTGATGAGCGTGGCGCGCGAGCTGCGGCTGCAGGAGGATCCGCTGGTCCAGCCCTTCTACGCGATGGCGTTGAGCATGCAGGAGGTGCCGGCCTTTCTGCTGAACCCGCGCTGGACCCGGGCCTCGGCCGTGGTGCGCGATGCGATCCAGGCGGTGTTCCTGAAGCAGGGCGAGGTCGGCCCCATCCTCGGCAAGGCCGCGCTGAAGGCCGAGAGGAAACTGCAATGAGCGCCCGCGTGATGCTGTCCGGCGCCGCCGCGCAAGACCTGGCACCGCCGATCCGTCGACGCTGGCCGCGCGGCCTGACGCCCTGGCTTTTCGTCGCACCCTGGTTGCTGGGCTTTGTGGCCTTCACGCTGGGCCCGCTGCTGTACTCGCTCTACACCAGCCTGTTCGACTGGCCGCTGATGGGCGGCGAGCGCTTCGTCGGGCTGGAGAACTACCGCCGCATCCTGAGCAGCGACGATGACTTCCGCGATGCGCTCTGGGTCACCTGCCGCTTTGCCGGCCTCTATGTGCCCATCCATCTGGTCGCCGCGCTGGGCCTGGCCCTGCTGCTGAACCGTCGCGGCTGGGGCCAAGGCCTGTTCCGCACCCTGTTCTATCTGCCCAGCATGCTGTCGGGCGTGGCCCTGGTGACGATCTGGACCTGGATCTACAGCCAGGAGTACGGGCTCCTGAACTATCTGCTGGGCCTGATCGGCATCGCGCCGCTGAACTGGCTGGGCAGCCCGCGCTGGGCCATCTGGTCGGTGGTGATCGCCAGCCTGTGGAGCCTGGGCGGCACGATGCTGGTGTTCCTGGCCGGGCTGAAGGCGATACCGGTCGATCTGTATGAAGCGGCCGCGCTGTCGGGCGTGTCGCGGCTCAAGCAGTTCACGCACATCACCTTGCCGCTGCTGTCGCCGGTGCTGCTGTTCAACCTGGTCACGACCCTGATCGCCGCCTTCCAGCAGCTGACCCTGGCCCTGCTGCTGACCGAGGGCGGGCCGCTCAAGTCCACCTATATGCTGGCCATGTACATCTACGACACCGCCTTCAAGTACTTCGATATGGGCTATGCCTCGGCGCTGTCCTGGCTGCTGTTCCTGATCATCCTGCTGCTGGCTCTGAGCGTGATGCGCTTCTCCAGCCTGTGGGTGTTCTACGAAAACGAGATCAAGCGCGAGTCGGGGGAGGGCCAGGCATGACCCCGTTCAACTCTGCCCGCCATGCCCGCCGCCTGGCCTACTACACGCTGATGCTGGGCCTGGCCCTGCTGTTCGTGCTGCCGCTGTACTGGACCCTGGTGACCGCGCTGAAGGCCAGGAGCGAGCTCTACACCTGGCCGCCGGTGTGGTGGCCGGCGCTGCCGCGCTGGCAGAACTTCGCCGAGGCCTGGGCGGCCCAGCCCTTCGGCCTGTTCCTGTGGAATTCGCTGCTGGTGGGCACGCTGTCAACGCTGGGCCAGTTGTTCTCGTCCAGCCTGGTGGCCTATGGTTTTGCGCGCTTCGAGTTCCGTGGCCGCGACACGCTGTTCATGGTGGTGCTGGGCTCGATGATGATTCCCTGGGACGTCACGATGATCCCGCTCTATATGCAGTTCAACTGGCTGGGCTGGATCAACACGCTGAAGCCCTTGATCGTGCCCAACTTCTTCGGCGCGGCCTTCTACATCTTCCTCTTGCGCCAGTTCATCATGAGCATCCCGCGCGAGCTCGATGAGGCCGCGCGCATGGACGGAGCGAACGCCTGGCAGATCTACTGGCGCATCCATCTGCCGCTGATGGCGCCGGCCCTGGTGCTGGTCGGGACTTTCCAGTTCCTCGGCAGCTGGAACGACTATCTGGGCCCGCTGATCTTTCTGAACGACCAGAGCACGTACACGCTGCCGCTGGGTCTGGCCCAGTTCCGTGGCCTGCATGCCAACAACCTGACCGCGATCGCCGCGATGACCGTGCTGCTATGCCTGCCGCCGCTCTTGCTGTTCTTCCTGGCCCAGCGCCACATCATGGAGGGCGCCAGCGCCGGCGCCGTGAAGGGATGATGCTCTCGACCCTGTTCAACCCACGCGCCGTGCCGCTGTCGCGGCGCGGCAGCTGGTATTGCGTCTCCTGGCTACCGGAGGACTCGGCCTTTTGGCTGCGCCAGCTGCGCGGCGGCGACGAACACACCGATCTGGGTCGGCTGTTCAAGCTGCTGCCGGTGGACGCCGAGGGCAGGGAGGTCCAGGGCGAGTGGCGCCTGCAAGCCGATTCGCTGAGCTTCCAGGCCGAGGCCGGCGCGCTGCATCTGGCCTTTGCCGATGCCGACACGCTGGCACTGCAAGGCCGTGGCCTGGGCCTGCATCTGAGCCTGCAGAGCAAGCGCTACGACTATGCCCAACGCCTGGATGAACAGGCGGTGCATATCAGCTGTGCCGGCCAGGACCTGTCGGCCCGGGTCGCGCTGGCCGAAGGGCGGTTGCGGCTGGACGCGCCCTGGCAGGGCCAGCGCGCCGAACACATCGCGCTGGACCTGCTGCCGGACGAGGCCGGCGCGCTGGCGGCCGCCGTCCATCTCTACCGCGTGCTGCCGACGCGCATCGATGTCGCGGACTTCGCCGCCGCGCGCGCCGATGCCGCCGCCGATTTCGAAGCCTGGCTGGCCCTGACCCCGGTCCTGCCGCAAGACCTGGCCCCGCTGCGCCGGCTGGCCGCCTACATCACCTGGTCCTGCATCGTGCCCGCCGAAGGCCGGCTGCATTACCCGGCCATGTATATGTCCAAGAACTGGATGACCAATATCTGGAGCTGGGACCATTGCTTCAACGCGCTGGCGCTGGGTGCGGGTCAGCCCGAGCTGGCCTGGCAGCAGCTGGCGCTGATGTTCGAGCTGCAGCACCCGAGCGGCCGCCTGCCGGACTTCGCCAATGATCTGCAGGCCTACTGGCGCTTCACCAAGCCGCCGGTCCATGGCTGGACCGTGGCCCGGCTGCGTCGCCTCGCTCCCTGGTCGCCACAGCGCTGTGCGCAGATGCACGACTGGCTGGCGGCGCAGGCGCGCAGCTGGCTGGACACCGCAGCGGAGGATGGTTTGCCCGCCTACGACCATGGCAACGACGCCGGCTGGGACAACGCGACGGTGTTTCTTGCCGGCACGCCGCTGCAAAGCCCCGATCTGGCGAGCTTTCTGGTGCTGCAGCTGGAGGAGCTGGCCGCGCTGGCCGAGCTGCTGGGCCGGCCGGCCCAGGCGCAGGACTGGCGCGCCCGGGCCGATGCCTTGTTCGAGCGCCTGATGGCCCGGCTCTGGACCGGCGAGCGCTTCGTCGCCCGGCTGGCCGATGGCCGCGTGGTCGATGAAGGCGACAGCCTGATCGCCTACATGCCGCTGCTGCTGGGCTCGCGCCTGCCGCCGGCCGTGCGCGAGCGCCTGCTGGCCGAGCTCTTCGAGCCCGGCCGCTTCCTGAGCCCCCATGGCCTGGCCACCGAATCGCAGCGCAGCCCGCATTACCGCGCCGATGGCTACTGGCGCGGCCCGATCTGGGCGCCGACGACGCTGCTCTTCGTCGATGCGATGGACCGCTGCGGCCGGCGCGATCTGGGCGACGAGCTGGCGCGGCGCTTCACCGCGCTGTGCGCGAGCAAGGGCCTGGCCGAGAACTTCGATGCGCAAAGCGGCGCGCCGCTGCGCGACCCCGCGTTCACCTGGACCTCCAGCGTGGCCCTGCTGCTGGGCCAGCGTTTGCTGAATGGCACCTCCTCATGAGCGATAGCAAAGTCACTTTGAAAACCCTGATGCGCCACACCGGCCTGTCGCTGGGCACGGTCTCGCGGGCGCTGCAGGACGGCCCCGAGGTCCGGCGCGAGACCCGCGAGCTGGTCAAGGCCGCCGCGCGCGAGCTGGGCTACACGCCCAATCTGGCCGGCGTCAAGCTGCGCACCGGCAAGACCTACACGCTGTCCATCGTGCTGCCGGTCGAGAATGCCGAGCAGGACTTCAGCGACAGCGGCTTCATGGCCCTGGTCTCGGGCCTGCATGCGGCGCTGGCCGGCACTTTCTACAGCCTGGTGGTGCAGCCCGAGCTGCCCGACGAGGACCCGGTGGCCGGCCTGCGCAAGCTGGTGGAGGCGCGCCGGGTCGACGGCCTGGTGCTGACCCAGACCCGGCCGCAGGACGAGCGCATCCGCTATCTGCTGGCCCAGGACTTTCCCTTTGTCAGCTATGGCCGCAGCGAGCTGGCGCAGGCCCATCCCTGGTACGACACCGACCACGAGGACATGGCCTACCGCGCGACCCGGCGCCTGATCGCGCGCGGCCACCGCCGCATCGCGATGCTGAACCCGCCGGCCGAGCTGATGTACAGCCAGCACCGCGACCGCGGCCACCGCCGCGCCTTGCAGGAGGCCGGGCTGGCGCAAGACCCGGCACTGACCCGGCACTCGGGCCTGTCGGCCAGCGACGGCCGCCGCCTGGTGCTGGAGCTGGCCCGGCTCGAGCCCCGGCCCACCGCTTTTGTCTGCGCCAATGAGTACGGCGCGCTGGGCGCCCTGTCGGCCTTTGCCGAGCTGGGCTGGCAGGCCGGCCGCGAGGCCGTGGTCGTGGCCACCGACGACAGCAATGTCAGCGCCTTCTTCGTGCCGCCGCTGTCGACCTACTACGCCTCGCTGCATGGCGCCGGCCGCCAGCTGGGCCAGCTGCTGCTGCGCCGCCTGGACGGCGAGCCGCTGGAGCAATTGCGGCTGCTGGAACAGGCCGAGCTGATCGAGCGCCAGAGCGACGCCTTGCAGGAGGGCCAGGCATGAAAACGCTGCAAGGCCCGGGCCTGTTCCTGGCCCAGTTCGCCGGCGATGCGCCGCCGTTTGACAGCCTGGACCATCTGGCCCACTGGGCGGCCGGCCTCGGTTTCGCGGCGCTGCAGATCCCCAGCTGGGATGTGCGCCTCTTCGATCTGGCGCGGGCAGCCGAGAGCCAGACCTATTGCGACGAGCTGCGCGGCCGGCTGGCCGAGCAGGGTTTGCAGATCAGCGAGCTGTCCACCCATCTGCAGGGCCAGCTGATCGCCGTGCATCCGGCCTATGAGCGCCAGTTCGACGGCTTTGCCGCGCCGGCGGTGCGCGGCGATGCGGCCCAGCGCAGCGCCTGGGCGCAGCAGCAGCTCAGGCTCGCGGCGCGCGCCTCGGCGCGGCTGGGCCTGCAAGCCCATGCCACCTTCTCCGGTGCGCTGGCCTGGCCCTATCTCTATCCCTGGCCACAGCGGCCGGCCGGCCTGATCGAAGAGGCGTTTGCCGAGCTGGCGCGGCGCTGGCGGCCGGTGCTCGATGCCTTTGACGAGGCCGGCGTCGATGTCTGCTACGAGCTGCATCCCGGCGAGGACCTGTTCGACGGCCTGACGTTCGAGCGCTTTCTCGATGCCGTCGACCAGCATCCGCGCGCCCACATCCTCTACGACCCCAGCCATCTGCTGCTGCAGCAGCTCGACTACCTGGCCTTCATCGACATCTACCACGCCCGCATACGCGCCTTCCATGTCAAGGATGCCGAGTTCCGTCCGAACGGTCGGCAAGGCGTCTACGGCGGCTATGCGCCCTGGCTGGAGCGGGCCGGGCGCTTCCGCTCGCTGGGCGACGGGCAGATCGATTTCGGCGCGATCTTCTCCAAGCTGGCCCGGCACGACTACCCGGGCTGGGCGGTGCTGGAGTGGGAGTGCTGCCTCAAGCACCCGGAAGACGGTGCACGCGAGGGGGCCGATTTCATCCGCCGCCACCTCATCCGCGTGGCCGGCCGGGCTTTTGACGATTTCGCCGATGCGCAGACGCCGCGCGCCGAGCTGCGCCAAATGCTGGGCCTGGGCCTGGGGAGCGAAGCATGAACAAGCCATTAAAGCTGGGCATGGTCGGCGGCGGGCAGGGCGCTTTCATCGGCGGCGTTCACCGCATTGCGGCGCGCCTCGATGGGCAGTGGCAGCTGGTGGCCGGCGCCCTGTCCAGCGAGCCCGAGCGTGCCGCCGCCAGCGCCCGCGAGCTGGGCCTCGATCCGGCGCGCAGCTATGCCAGCTGGCAGCAGATGGCTGCGGCCGAGGCCGAGCGGCCCGACGGCATTGACGCGGTGGCCATCGTCACGCCGAATCATCTGCATGCGCCGGTGGCCACGGCTTTCCTGGAGGCGGGCATCGATGTGATCTGCGACAAGCCGCTGGCCACCTCGCTGGCCGAGGCCCGCGCGCTGGCCGCGCTGGCGCGGCGGCGCGAGCGCCTGCTGTGCCTGACCCAGACCTATAGCGGCTATGCGATGGTGCGTGAGGCCCGGGCCCTGGTGGCGGCCGGCGAGCTCGGCACGCTGCGCCTGATCCAGGTCGAGTATGCGCAGGACTGGCTGACCGAAGCGATCGAAGCGCAGGGCCACAAGCAGGCAGCCTGGCGCTGCGACCCGGCGCTGGCCGGGCCGGCCGGCGCGCTGGCCGATATCGGCAGCCATGCCTATCACCTGGCCTGCTTCGTCAGCGGTCTGCGCGCCGAGGCGGTGTGTGCCGAGCTGAGTCGCCTGGTGCCGGGCCGTCGGCTGGACGACCATGCCCAGGCCATGCTGCGCTTTCCCGGCGGTGTGCGCGGCATGCTCTGGGCCAGCCAGGTGGCGGCCGGCTGCGAGAACGCGCTGCGCCTGCGCATCTGGGGCAGCCGCGCCGGCCTGGAGTTCGCGCAGGAGCGACCCGACGAGCTGCTGCTCACCACACTGGGCGGCGCGAGCCGGCGCCTGAGCCGTGGGCGTGCGAGCAGCGCCGAGGCTCGGGCCGCCACCCGGCTGCCGGCCGGCCATCCCGAGGGCTATCTGGAGGCTTTTGCCCAGCTCTACCGCGATGCGGCCGAACAGATACGTGCGCGCCGCGAGGGCCGGGCGCCGGACATCGGCAGCCGCTGGCTGACGACGGCCGAGGACGGCGTCGCCGGCCTGGCTTTCATCGAGGCCATGCTGGCCAGCGATCGCGCCGGCAGCGTCTGGACCGCACTGGACACCGAGGGGGTGCTCCCATGATCGAGATCGGCATCCGCAACCCCCGTGCGGCCCGGCTGCTGGCCGATGTGGGCGGTACCCATGTGCGCCTGGGCTGGCAGGACGGCGCCGGCGCGGCGATCCAGCATGTGCAGACCCTGGCCTGCGATGCGCACCGCGATCTGGGCGACTGCCTGGGTCGCTATCTGCAAGGCCTGGCCGCGGCCGGCGCGGCGCGGCCGACCCAGGCGGCGCTGGGCGTGGCCAGCGCGGTGCTGGACGACCGGGTGCGCCTGACCAACCGCGACTGGGCCTTCTCGGCCCAGGCTCTGGCCCGGCAGCTGGGTTTGCAGCGCCTGGTGGTGCTGAACGACTTCACCGCGCTGGCGCTGGCGATACCGGCGCTGCCCGAGCCGGACTTCTGGCATGTGGGCGGGCCGAGCCGCGGCGCGCTGGGGCCGCTGGCGGTGATAGGGCCGGGCACCGGCCTGGGCGTCTCGGGCCTGATCCCCCAAGGCGACGGGCAGTGGACGGCCTTGCAGACCGAGGGCGGCCATGTCGGCCTGGCACCGCAGAACGAGCGCGAGGCGGCGCTGCTGGAGCGGCTGCGCCGGCGCTTCGGGCGCGTCTCGGCCGAGCGGGTGCTGTCGGGGCCAGGTCTTGCCAATCTGCGCCGGGCCATCGCCGAGCTCGATGGCCAGCCCTTGCCGGCAGAGCCCAGCCCGGCCGAGGTCGTGCAGCAGGCCCTGGCCGGCGAGCCGCCAAGCGCCGAGGCGCTGGCCCTGTTCTGCGCCTTGCTGGGCGATGTGGCCGGCGATCTGGTGCTGTCGCTGGGGGCCCGTGGCGGCCTCTACATCGGCGGCGGCATCGTGCCGCGCCTGGGGGCCGAGCGCTTCATCGGCTCGGACTTCCGCCAGCGTTTCGAGGCCAAGGGGCGCCTGGCCGGCTATATGCACGAGGTGCCCTCCTATGTGATCGCGAGCCAGGAGCCGCCGGCCCTGCTCGGAGCGAGTCGAGCGCTATGAGCCCGCCGCACTGAGCACCACGCGGTGCGCCCGGGGCTGGGCGCGACCGTGTTACTTCCCGAAGTACCGATGCGAGGCCGTCCGCGGCCCTGCAGGGATGTTTCTTTGCCCGTTGTTTTTCATCGATGCAGTTCATTCAAGCAACAACCGACCCACGGAGACAAAGCATGAAGAAGAGAGTTGGACATCAGCCGCAGCCCCCGCTTTGCGGCCAGGAATCGAATCGTTTCAAGCTGCGCGCGAGCTGGCTGGCCGCCGCCGTGCTGCAACTGGCGGCCCTGCCGGCGCTGGCCCAGCAGGTCGAGGCCAAGCCGGATGAGAAGGCCAAGGACGAGTCGACCAATCAGCTGGACCGCGTCGTCGTGACCGGCAGCACCGGGCTGAACCGCACGGTGCGCGAGAGCTCGGTGGCGGTGACGGTGGCCGACCGCGAGGCCTTGGACCGCAAGGCGCCGTACTCGGCGGCCGAGGCCATGGAGCTGGTGCCGGGCATGTATATCGAGGCCTCGGCCGGCGAGATGTCCAACAACTACTCGGTGCGCGGCATGTCCGGCGGCAACCAGCGCTGGGTGCAGGTGCAGGAGGATGGCCTGCCGATCTTCTACTACCCGAGCTGGTCGGCCGATGGCCTGGTCAAGTCGGAACTCGGTATCGACCGCATGGAGGCGGTGCGCGGTGGCACCTCGGCCATCCTGACCGCCAACGGCGCCGGCGCCACGATCAACTTCCTGACCTTCCGCAACAAAGGCAAACCCGAGGGCGCGCTGCGCCTGACCACCTCCGACTACCAGCAGCGCCGGGTGGACCTGCGCTATGCCGGTGGCCTGGGTGAGGGCTGGTTCGGCGGCGTGTCGGGCTACTACCGCGTCGACGACGGCGTGCGCCACCCCGAGTTCACCGGCAACAAGGGTGGCACGCTGCGTGCGCATCTCGGCCGCAAGATCACTGACGGCGAGTGGAGCGTGAACCTCAAAGTCATGCGTGACCACACCATGTTCTATCTGCCCATTCCCGTGATCGGCAAGGACAAACCACGCAGCCTGCCCGGCATGAACGCCAACTACGGCACCATGATAGGCCTCGACTCGGGCGTGCAGACGGTGCGCACATCGCTGGTGCCCGGCACCTTTACGCAGACCGTGGACTCGCGCGATGGCTATGACCACAAGGCCTTGGCGCTGGGCTACCACTTCGAGAAGGCCCTGGCCCCGGCCTGGAAGTTCTCGTCCAAGGGCCGCTACACCGATTCCGACGTGACCGCCAGCGTGGTGTTCTCGTCCAGCAATAGCAGCTTGCGCCCGGCCGTCGACCGGCTGGACCCGGCCAAGTTCGGCTACATCAAGGAGATGCTGGACCGTTTCGGGCCGGCCTGCGGCGGTGCTTGCAAGCCGGCGGTGCGCATCGTCTCGACCGGGGAGGTGCTGTCCACCCCCGAGCAGCTCAATGCGCTGAACGGCAACGGCCTGCTGTCCGACAACGTGCTGCAGGCCGACAAGCAGATCATCCGGGAGTTCGTCAACGATATGCGCCTGAGCTGGAACACCGAGCGCAACAGCCTCGGTCTCGGCCTCTTGACCTTCAACACGCGCAGCGAGGGCGGCAGCCCGGTGTCGGCGCGCTTTGTCAGCGATGTGCGCAACCACGCCAGGCGGGTCGATCTGGTGGCGCTAGACCCGGCCGGCAAGGTGGTGGGTTCCTACACCGAGAACGGTGTGCGCGAGCACTCCACCTGGGGCGACAGCAATGACCGCAACCGCAACAGATCGATGTCCGTCTACCTGAACGACGAGTACAAGCTCAGCGACACCCTGCGCCTGGACGCCGGCCTGCGCATCGAGCGATTCCGCTATCGGCAGGAGCGCGGCGGCTATGGCGAGTACGAACCCATCCCCGGCGCCTTCAAGCCGGGCTGTGATCGCGACGCGCTGGGCGATGCGGCCTGCGATGTGGACAACATCATCGCCAACAACTACTGGGCCTATCCGAACAACGGCCAGTACGAGACGGTGCGCAACCGCTGGACCGAACCCTCCTGGACTGTTGGCGGCAACTACCTGCTGAACAACAATATCGCCCTCTACGGACGATTCGCCAAGAGCTACCAGAGCACCGGCGATCTGCCGGTGACCAAGATCGAGTTCGGCGAGCTGGGGGCACGCATGCAGGCCAGGAACGTCGCCGCCACGCTGACCTTCTACAAGGCCAACTTCAAGGGCGACCCGAACAGCGCCGAGGTGGACAACGCCCAGGTCGAGATGCTGCAGGGCGTGAAGTCGCAAGGCCTGGAATTCGAAGTGAGCTGGCGGCCGCTGCGCTGGTTCGAGTTCGCGGCCACCGGCGTGCTGCAGCGCTCGCGCTTCAGTGTCAACAACCTGCGGGTGCTGCGCGGCAGCGGCACCGATCTGGAGGCCTTGCTGAAGGAAGCCACCAGCTGGTCGGGCAATCGCCCGGAGCGCACGCCCGACCGCAACTTCACGCTCGCGCCGACCCTGTTCTTCAACGATGGCAAGGGCGAATTTACCGTGGCCTGGCACTACGTCGGTGACCGTTTCGCCGATGTCTCCAACTCGGTGCGCCTGCCGGCCTACAAGACCATCAATCTGAGCCTGCGCTATGAGCTGACGCCCCGCATCACCTTGAACGCGGCGGTGCGCAATCTGACCAATACCGTCGGCCTGACCGAGGGCAATCCGCGCTCGGGCTTTGTGCAGGCGCCGGCCGGCAGCGACTACTACTATGCTCGTCCGATCCTGGGCCGCAACGCCCAGCTGTCGGCGACCATGAGCTTCTGAGGAGACATTTCATGCAGTCACAAGCGAGCAAGCCCATGACAAACACGATCTGGGACCATCATGTGGCGGTGCCCGATGCGCCGCCGGGCTTCACCGTGCGGACCTGCGTGCCGGCCAACCCCGACGGGGTCGAGGTGATGCTGGAGCGCTGGGAGGCCGGCAGCAGCGAGCCGCCGCACAGCCATCCCGGTAACGACATGACCGTGGGGGTGGAGGGGCGGATGCGCATCCAGTTCTTCAGGCGCGAGGGCGGGGCGCTGCTGCCCGATGGCGCGCCGCTGCTGCTGAATGCCGGCGAGACCGGCTATGTGGCGGCCGGACGCATCCACGATGCCCAGTATCTGCAGGACTGCAAGCTGGTCTATGTGCACGAGCGGGCCTTCGGCTTCCAGACGGAGGCCTGAAAAGACAGAGCCCTCTTGCGAGGGCTCTGTCTGTCGGGGCAGGGCGTCGCCCGCTCAGGCGGCGTCGCTGCTCTTCTTGATGCGCACCGAGGCGCGCTTCTTCGGCTCGGCAAGCACCTCGGCGGCCACGACATCGGCAGCGCTGGGCTTGGCTTCCGCCGCTACCGCTTCCTCCTCGGCCTTGATCACGCGGCTGTAAGGCGCCAGGATGGGCACCAGCTGGCCGTAGATCTTGGGGCTACCGGCCAGCACTTCGCGCTGGTTCATGAAGTCGGACTCGCCGGTGAAGTTGCCGATCAGGCCACCGGCCTCGGTGATGATCAGCGAGCCGGCGGCCACGTCCCAGGGGTTCAGGCCGGTCTCGAAGAAGGCGTCGTAGTAGCCGGCGGCCACATAGCAGAGGTCCAGCGCGGCCGCGCCCGGACGGCGCAGGCCGGCGCACAAGGGCATGATCTCCTCGAACATCTTCAGATAGCGCTTGAAGTTGTCGCCGCGGCGGAAGGGGAAGCCGGTGCCGATCAGCGCGTCGCTCATGCGGGTGCGCTTGGAAACGCGCAGGCGGCGGTCGTTCAGGAAGGCGCCGCGGCCCTTGGTCGCGTAGAACAGGTCGTTGCGGGTCGGGTCATAGACGACGGCCTGCTGCACCACGCCGCGATGCGCCAGCGCAATCGACACGCAGTACATCGGCAGGCCGTGGATGAAATTGGTCGTGCCGTCCAGCGGATCGATGATCCAGACGAACTCGGAATGCTTGGCGCCATGCTCGCGGCCCGACTCCTCGGCCAGGATGCCGTGGTCGGGGTAGGCTTGCAGCAGGATCTCGATGATGGCGTTCTCGGCCGCCTGGTCCACCTCGGTCACGAAGTCATTGGGCGACTTGGTGTTGATCTTCAGGATGTCGAGGTCCAGGGACGCGCGGTTGATGATGGAACCTGCTGCGCGGGCCGCCTTGATGGCGACATTGAGCATGGGATGGAGAGCAACTTGCGTCATGCGTGGTGAACCTGCAAACGAATGGGGTGGACTGGCGAAAGGAAAGAGCGTTGCGAAACAAGGGACGAGGCCCTGGCCGCAGATAATCACGTATTTTAGCCGAGACCGGCAAGGGCTACCGTGGATTCCACACGCTTCATCCTGATTGAGACCAGCCACCCCGGCAATGTGGGGGCCGCCGCGCGGGCGATGAAGGTGATGGGTTTCGCCGAGCTGGTGCTGGTGCGGCCGCGTTTTGCCGATGTCTTGTGCCAGGAAGACACGGTGGCGATGGCCAGCGGCGCGGCCGATATCCTGGCCCGGGCCCGCATCGTCGCGAGCCTGGAGGAGGCGCTGGACGGCGTCACCTTCGCCTGTGCCACCGCGATGACGCCGCGCGACTTCGGCCCGCCGACGCGTGAGCCGCGAGCCCTGTTCGCCGAGCTGGCCCAGGCGCAGCACAAGATCGGCCTGGTGTTCGGTTCCGAGCGCTACGGCATGAGCAACGAGGATGTCTACCGCTGCCACGCGGTGCTGTCGATCCCGACCCATCCCGACTATGGCTCGCTGAATCTGGCCCAGGCCGTGCAGCTGCTGGCCTACGACCTGCGCCAGGCGCTGGGCGGCTTCGCGGTGCAGGCACGCACGCCCGACCCCGAGCTGGCCGATGCCCAGGCGGTGCAGGGCCTGCTGAGCCATCTGCAGGCCTCGCTGGAGGCCATCGGCTTTCTGGACCCGGCTGCGCCGCGCAAGCTGATGCCCCGGCTCAATCAGCTCTTCAACCGCGCCCAGCTGACCCGCGAGGAGGTCCATATCCTGCGCGGCATTGCGCGCCAGATGGTCAAGCCCCGCGCCAGCGAGGATTGAGCGCGGCCGCTCAAGCACTTGCGCTTCAGAGAAGACGCATATCCCGCAGGGATGTGCAGTCGCAACTAAACTGGCCGGCCACTTCTCCCCGATTTCCCATGTTCCAGCGCCTTCGCGAAGACATCGCCTGCATTCTTGAGCGAGACCCCGCCGCCCGTTCGGCCTGGGAGGCGCTGACCTGTTATCCAGGTCTGCATGCGCTGGTGCTGCACCGGCGCGCCCACTGGTGCTGGACCCATGGCCTGAAATGGCTGGGACGCTTCATCTCGCACTGCGGCCGCTTCCTCACCGGCATCGAGATCCATCCCGGCGCGACCATAGGCCGCAAGGTTTTCATCGACCATGGCATGGGCGTCGTGATCGGCGAGATGGCCGAGATCGGCGAGGGTTGCACGATCTACCAGGGCGTGACCCTGGGCGGCACGGCCCTGATCAAGGGCGCCAAGCGCCACCCGACCCTGGAAGCCGGCGTCATCGTCGGCGCCAATGCCTGTGTGCTGGGCGGCTTCACCGTTGGGGCCGGTGCGCGTATCGGCTCGCTGGCCGTGGTGACGAAACCGGTGCCGCCGGGCGCCACCGCGGTGGGCAATCCGGCGCGCATCATTGAGGCCAAGGCGGATGCCGAACGCGAGGCCCAAGCGGCAAGGATGGGTTTCTCGGCCTATGGCGTGACGCAGAGCGACGACCCCTTGTCCCAGGCCCTGCGCGGCCTGATCGACAACGCCTCGGGCCAGGACCACCAGATCGCGCTGCTGTGGCAGGCCATCGAGACCCTGTCTACGACGCGCAGCTCCGACAAGGACTGCGTGCCCTCGGATGCGGCCCGTACCGAGTGTTTCGAGGCCGCCAAGCTCAATCAGCTGATCGGCAAGTAGCGTTCAATGATGGTGTCCATGGTCGCCGTGAGCGTGACCATGGGCCACTTCCTCGGCGCTGGCGGCGCGCACCGAGACCACCTTGACGGTGACCTTCAGGCTCATGCCGGCCAGCGGGTGGTTGCCGTCCAGGATCACGGTATCGCCCTTGATCTTGACGACGTTGAAGAGTTGAAACTCACCCTCGGCCTCGCGCAGCTCCAACTGACCGCCGACCTTGACGCCCGGCGGGAAGTCCTTCTTGGCAATGCTGCGCAGCAGGCTCTCATCGCGCTCGCCGAAGGCGGTCTCGGGTGTCAGGTTCAGCGTGGTCTGGAAGCCGGCTTCCTGGCCCATCAAGGCGTCTTCGACGGCCGGCAAGGTGTTGCCATAGCCGCCGATCAGGCAGGCCATAGGCTCCTTCGATTCCTCGATCAGCTTGCCCTTGGCATCGGCCACCTTCAGCTTCAGGGTGGCGATGGTGTCTTTCTGGATCTTCATGAGTTTGTCGGCTTCTTCAGCGCGGATTTCGGACGGAAGGCCTTGCAGACCTCGTCACGGGTTTCGAGATAGGGGCCGCCGATCAGGTCGATGCAGTAGGGCACGGCGGCAAAGATGCCGCTCGCGCCGGCATGACCGGCCAGGGTCTCGGCGATGGCCTTGGGCTGGCCGGGCAGATTGATGATCAGGCTCTGGCCGCGTATCACCGCGACCTGGCGCGACAGGATGGCGGTGGGCACGAAATGCAGCGAGATCTGCCGCATCTGCTCGCCAAAGCCCGGCATCTCGCGGTCCGCCACGTCCAGCGTGGCCTCCGGGGTCACGTCGCGCAGGGCCGGGCCGGTGCCGCCGGTGGTCAGCACCAGATCGCACTTCGCTTCGTCGACCAGCTCGCGCAGCGTCGCGGCGATCAGCGGCCGCTCGTCGGGGATCAGACGCGGTTCGAACTCGATGGGGTTCAGCAGTGCGGCCGTGAGCCAGTCCTGCAGCGCCGGCAGGCCCTTGTCTTCGTAGACGCCACTGGAGGCGCGGTCGCTGATCGAGACGATGCCGACGCGGACCGTCTGCTCACTCATCGGTCGGCTCCACGCGCAGCTGCTCCGTCTTGATCAGCTGGAACAGCTCGCGGAAGGCGCGGCCGCTGCGCTGTTCTGGCGCCGCAGCGGCATCCTTGCGGGCCGCGCGCACCAGGCTGCGCAGTTGCTGCACATCGACCTCGGGATGCGCGCTGACGAAGGCTTGCAGCTCGTCGTCGCTGGCCAGCAGGCGCTCGCGCCAGCGCTCGCTCTGGTGCAGGGCCAGGCTGTCCTTGGCATGGCCCAGCTTGAAGGCTGCCACGGCCTCCTTGATCGGCTCGGGGTCGACCTTGCGCATCAGCTTGCCGATGTACTGCATCTGGCGGCGCCGGGCTTCATGGGCCGTGATCTTCTTGGCGGCCTTGACGGCGTCGAGCAGGATTTCCGGCAGGCCCAGCGGCGCGACGCGGTCGGCCGGCAGGGTCAGCAAATCCTCACCCAGCGACTGGAGCTCATGGGAGTCCTTCTTCTTCTGGGTCTTGCTGGGACGATCGTAGAAGTCGTCGTCGTCCGGAATGTTCTGTTCTTGCGGGTAGGTCATAAGGCTCTCTGATCAGGCGGGCAGCGCCGGCGCCCGTATGATTGTCGCCCACAACCGATCTCCCGCGTCCCGCCCCTCCATGCCCAAGCCCACCCACGCCCCCGTCCCCACCGCCGAAGCCGGCTTCGCTTACAGCCAGGAACGTTTCCGCGAGCTGGTCGACGAGGTGCTGGCCGAGGCCAAGCGCCTGGGCGCCAGCGACGCCGGCGCCGAGGTCTCCGAGGGCTGCGGCCTGTCGGTCTCGGTGCGCAAGGGCGAGCTGGAGAATGTCGAGCGCAACCGCGACAAGTCACTGGGCATCTCGGTCTATGTGGGCCAGCGGCGCGGCAATGCCAGCACCTCGGACTTCTCGGCCAAGGCACTGCAGGACACGGTGCGCGCGGCCTTCGACATCGCCCGCTTCACCGCCGAAGACCCGGTGGCCGGCCTGCCCGACGAGCAAGACCTGTCCCTGGATGCCACGGCCCGCCCCGAGCTGGACCTGTTCCACCCCTGGGCCATCGATGCCGAGGGCGCGGCTGCGCTGGCGATGCGCTGCGAGGCCGCCGCGCTGGGCACCGACAAGCGCATCACCAATTCCGAGGGCGCCGCCGTGTCGGCCCAGCAGTCGCACTTCTTCTCCGGCAACAGCCGGGGTTTTCGCGGCGGCTATGCCAGCTCGCGGCACTCGCTCTCGGTCGCGCCGATCGCCGGTCGCGGCGCCGGCATGCAGCGCGATTCCTGGTACAGCTCGATGCGCGATGCCGCCGAGCTGGCCGCACCCGAGGCCGTCGGCCGCTATGCCGCCGAGCGCGCGCTGTCGCGCCTGAAGTCGCGCAAGGTCAAGACGGCCGAGGTGCCGGTGCTGTTCGAGAGCACGGTGGCGGCCGGTCTGCTGGGCGCGCTGGTGCAGGCCACCAGCGGCGGTGCGCTGTACCGCAAGGCCAGCTTTCTGCTCGACAGCCTGGGCAAGCCGGTGCTGGCCGAGCACCTGGACGTCAGCGAGGACCCGCATGAGCTGAAGGGCAAGGGCAGCTCGCCGTTTGACGACGAGGGCGTGATCACGCGGCCGCGCCAGGTCGTCGAGGCCGGCGTGCTGCAGGGCTATTTTCTGTCCACCTATTCGGCGCGCAAGCTGGGCCTGCGCACCACCGGCCATGCCGGCGGCTCGCACAATCTGCGCCTCACCAGCCGCTGGACCGCGCCGGGTGACGATCTGCGGACCATGCTGCGCCGCATGGGCCGTGGCCTCTTCGTTACCGAGCTGATGGGGCAGGGCGTCAACTATGTGACCGGCGACTATTCGCGCGGCGCCAGCGGCTACTGGGTCGAGAACGGCGAGATCGCCTACCCGGTGCATGAGGTGACGATCGCCGGCCACCTGCCCGAGATGTTCCGGCAGATCGTCGGTGTCGGCACCGATGCCTACACGGTCGGCAGCAAGACCATAGGCTCGGTGCTGATTGCCCGGATGAAGCTGGCGGGCAGCTGAACGGCTTGTGCGCTGAGCGCGCATTGGGTGTCATGGGTACGCACGGCGTCAGCTTTCTGAAAGCCGCGTCGTGGTGCAATGGTCCGTTGCATTGCAGCGCTCCCGCAGCGCTGCCGGGCATCGGGGACAAGACCGGCCGCAGGCCGGGACTGCCGCTATAAAACAGTCGGCGCAATGGCTGCGCCCACCACTGAGGAGTTCAAGATGGAACGACGTTCCTTTGTCAAGCAGGCCGGTCTGGCCGGTGTGTTGGCGGCGGGCACCGCGCCCGCTTTCGTGCAGGCGCAGGCGAATATCCGCTGGCGCCTGGCTTCCAGCTTCCCGAAGTCGCTGGACACCATCTACGGCGGTGCCGAGGTGTTTGCCAAGCAGGTCAGCGACATGACCGGCGGCAAGTTCCAGATCTCGGTGCATTCGGGCGGCGAGCTGATGCCGGCCTTCGGTGTGGTCGACGGCGTGCAGAACGGCACGGTCGAGATGGCGCACACCGTGCCCTACTACTTCTTCGGCAAGGACGAGACCTTCGCCATCGGCGGCGCGATCCCCTTCGGCCTCAATTCACGCCAGATGACAGCCTGGATGTATGAGGGCAACGGCCTGAAGCTCATGCGCGAGTTCTATCGCAACTACAACATCGTCAACTTCCCCGGCGGCAACACCGGTGCGCAGATGGCCGGCTGGTACCGCAAGGAGATCAAGTCGACCGCCGATCTGAAGGGTCTGAAGTTCCGCGTCGGCGGCTTTGCCGGCAAGGTGATCGAGCGCATGGGCGGCGTGCCGCAGAACATCCCCGGCGGCGAGCTCTACCAGGCGCTGGAGAAGGGCACGATCGATGCGGCCGAGTGGGTCGGCCCTTACGACGACCAGAAGCTGGGCTTCCATAAGGTAGCGCCGTTCTACTACTACCCCGGCTGGTGGGAGGGCGGTCCGCAGATCGACTTCTTCATCAACAACAAGGCCTACGACGCGCTGTCGCCCGAGTACAAGGCCATCATCGAGGCGGCTTCCTCGCACGCCCATGTGGACATGCAGGCCAAGTACGACGGCCGCAACCCGGGTGCGCTGCGCCAGCTGGTGGCCGCAGGCACCAAGCTGCAACGCTTCCCCAAGGATGTGCTGGACCTGGCCTTCAAGGAATCGATGGCGCTGTACAGCGATCTGTCGGCCAAGAATCCGAACTGGAAGAAGGTCTACACCGACTACGCCAACTTCCGCCGCGAGCAGACCCTGTGGTTCCGCTTTGCCGAAGCTGGCTTCGACGACTTCATGCAGGCACAGAAGTTCTGACGCTGACCCCGCATGGCTCCACGGCCCCGCCTTGTGCGGGGCTTTTTTTCGTCCCTGTTGTGCAAGCCTCGGGTTCCCCCTGCCGCCGGGGCGCAAGGCGCACAAATAGAATCATTCGGCACATGCTGTGTGAGTCAATAACAGGAGACTATTGATGAAAAGACGTTCATTCGTGGGCCATGCCGGTCTGGCTGGGGTGTTGGCGGCAGGGGCTGCTCCGGCCGTGGTGCAGGCGCAGGCGCAGATCCGCTGGCGCCTGGCTTCGAGCTTCCCCAAGGCCCTGGACACGATCTACGGCGCGGCCGAGGTGTTTGCACGCAAGGTCAAGGAAATGTCGGGCGGCAAGTTCGAGATCTCGGTGCATGCCGGCGGTGAGCTGATGCCGGCCTTCGGCGTGGTCGACGGGGTGCAGAACGCGACGGTGGAGATGGCGCACACGGCGCCCTACTACTTCTTTGGCAAGGACGAGACCTTTGCGCTGGGCTGCGCGATTCCCTTCGGCCTGAACAGCCGCCAGATGACGGCCTGGCAGTACGAGGGCAATGGCCTGAAGCTGATGCGCGAGTTCTACGCCAAGTACAACATCATCAGCTTCCCGATGGGCAATACCGGCGCGCAGATGGGCGGCTGGTATCGCAAGGAGATCAAGTCGGTGGCCGATATCAAGGGCCTGAAGATGCGCATCGGCGGCTTTGCCGGCAAGGTGCTGGAGCGTCTGGGTGGCGTGCCGCAGAACATCCCCGGCGGAGAAATCTACCAGGCGCTGGAGAAGGGCACGATCGATGCGACCGAATGGGTCGGCCCCTACGACGACCAGAAGCTGGGCTTCAACAAGGTGGCGCCGCATTACTACTATCCCGGCTGGTGGGAGGGCGGCCCGCAGCTGGACCTCTATGTCAACACCAAGGCCTACGAGGGTCTGTCGGCCGAGTACAAGTCCATCGTCGAGTGCGCGGCCGCCTACGCCCACACCGAGATGCAGGCCAAGTACGACGCACGCAACCCGGCCGCTTTGCGCCAGCTGGTGGCCGCAGGCACCAAGCTGCAGCGCTTCCCCAAGGATGTGATGGACGCAGCGTTCAAGGAGTCGATGGCGGTCTACAGCGAGTTGTCGGCCAAGAATCCGAACTGGAAGAAGGTCTACGAGGACTACGCCAAGTTCCGCAGCGAGCAGAACCTGTGGTTCCGCTTTGCCGAGGCCGGCTTCGACGACTTCATGCAGCAGCAAAAGCTCTGATCGGCCGCCAGGCCACCGAACCCGCCGGGATGCAGATCCTGGCGGGTTTTTTCTTGCACTCATGAAAAAGCCGCCCCGGCTTGCGACCGGGGCGGCTTGTTGGGCTTGGCAGGCCTTGCGGCCGCAGGGTCAGGGCTGGCTGGCGGGCGCGCTGGCCGGCTCGCCGAACAGCTTGCTGGCGTCCATCTCGGTGTCGTCCGCATTGGTATCGGGCTGGAACTCGATCTCCACCGAGTTCGGATCGACCTTGGCGCTGTTGTCCATGCCGCCGGTCACCAGGCCCGGGTAGGCGACGATCACTGCCACCATGATCAGCTGCAGCACGATGAAGGCGATCGAGCCCTTGTAGATCTGCGCCGTGCTGACTGCGGGGATGGTTTCATTGGTGATGCGGTCCTTGTAGTCCTTCTTGGCCGCGACGCTGCGCAGATAGAACAGCGCAAAACCGAAGGGCGGGGTCAGGAAGGAGGTCTGCAGATTCATCGCCAGGATCACGCCGAACCAGATCATCACCATATCGGGCGACATGCCGGGCACCATGGCCGGCAGGATCTTCTCGGCCACCGGCACCAGGATGGGCACGACGATGAAGGCGATCTCGAAGAAGTCGATGAACATGCCCAGCACGAAGACCAGCAGGTTCACGACGATCAGAAAGCCCAGCGCGCCGCCGGGCAGGGCCGCGAACAGATGCTCGACCCAGATATGGCCGTCGGCGGCGTTGAAGGTGAAGCTGAAGACGGTGGAGCCGATCAGGATGAACAGCACGAAGCAGGACAGGCGCGCGGTGTTGTCCAGCGCCTGCTTCATCAGGCCCAGGCCCAGTCGGCCACGGCTGACCGCCATGATCAGGGCGCCGACGGCACCCATGGCGCCACCCTCGGTGGGCGTGGCCACGCCCAGGAAGATCGTGCCCAGCACCAGAAAGATCAGCACCAGCGGCGGGATCAGCACAAAGGTGACCTGACCGGCCAGACGCGACAGCAGGCCCAGCTTGAAGACCTTGTTGATGCCGGCCAGGAGCAGGGCCAGGAAGGCCGCAATGGTCATCGACAGAATCAGCACCTCATCGCCCGGTGCCGGCATCTGGCGCTGCAGCAGCGGGTTGATGATGGCCTCGTGATTCTGGGCCCAGAGCCAGCCGGCAGCGGCGCAGACCAGCAGCAGCACGAGCAGCGATTTGTGGCCGCTGGCGCCATTGGTCTCGCGGTAGATGCGGGCCTCGGGCGGCAGGGCAGGCACCCAGCTCGGCTTGACGATGGCCACACCGGCAATGAAGAGCAGGTACAGGCCCACCAGCAGCAGGCCGGGCACCAGCGCGCCGGCATACATATCGCCGACCGAGCGGCCCATCTGGTCGGCCAGCACGATCAGCACCAGCGAGGGCGGGATCGCCTGGGCCAGCGTGCCCGAGGCGGTGATGGTGCCGGTGGCGATGGTGCGGTTGTAGCCGTAGCGCAGCATGATGGGCAGCGAGATCAGGCCCATCGAGATCACGGCCGCAGCCACCACGCCGGTGGTGGCGGCGAGCAGTGCGCCGACCAGTATCACTGCCACGGCCAGACCGCCGCGTAGCGGGCCGAACACCTGGCCCACCGTCTCGAGCAGGTCCTCGGCCATGCCGGAGCGCTCGAGGATGATGCCCATGAAGGTGAAGAAGGGGATGGCCAGCAGGGTGTCGTTCTGCATGATGCCGAACACGCGCAGCGGCAGGGCCTGGAACAGATTGGAGCCGAACAGCCCCACCTCCATGCCGACAAAGCCGAACAGCAGTCCGGTGGCCGCCAGGCCGAAGGCGACCGGGATGCCGGTCAGCAGGAAGAAGAACAGGCCCGCAAACATCAGCGGGACAAAGTTCTGAGTCAGAAACTCGATCATCAGTTGGCTCCTCGGGCCTTGCGCTCAGCAGCGACGGCCAGTTCTTCGGCCAACAATTCTTCGTCACTCTTCTCGTGTTCGACCGAGAAGGGCTCGGCACGATGGCCGGTCAGGAAGGCTATGCGCTTGATCAGCTCGGACGTGCATTGCAGCAGCAAGATGGCGAAGCCGGCCGGGATCAGCAGCAGCACCGGCCAGCGGATCAGGCCACCGGCGTTCTGGCTCATCTCGCCCGACTCCCAGGCGCGCTGGAACAGCGGCCAGGACAGCTCGATCATGATCACGCTCAAGGGCGCGATGAAGATCAGGATGCCCAGGATGTCGATGATGGCGTTGGTACGCTTGGACAGCTTGGAGGAGATGAAATCGATGCGCACATGGGCGTTCTTCATGAACACATAGCCCACGCCCAGCATGAACACACCGGCGAACAAATACCACTGGATCTCCAGATAGGCATTCGAGCCGATGTTGAAGGCCTTGCGCATGATGGCATTGCCGGCGCTGATCAGCACGGCGGCCAGCACCAGCCAGCGGATCGTATGGCCCAGCATGTCGCTGAACCGGTCTATGGCCTTGGACAGGCCCAGTAAGAACTGCACGTTGACTCCTCTATCCTTTGAATGCACGGCATAGCCGCAGGCCCCGGCAGCGCGGCCCCGGGCATTCTAGGAGGAGACAAAGCAGCGAGGCCGGAGTGTTTCCCCCGGTACGTAGTTCTATCAATAGCCTTGACGGGCCGCTGTGTATAGCTTGCTCGAACGCGCCCCCGAACGACAGAAGGCAAGGATCGGTCGGGGCAGGCTGTCGATCAGCTGCTTGAACTGCTCGATCTCTTCGGGGGACTGGTAAGCACCGCTGACCGGCAGGTGGCGGTACTCCAGCCCGGCCGCGCGCGCGGCCGCTTCGACCTGGGCGCTGGTGGGTTGATCTGGCCCGCCTTCGAAGTCGGGACGGTTGTTGATCACGCTGCGAAAACCGGCCGCAGCGGCCTCGGCCATCGCGGCCGGTTCCAGCTGCGGGGCCACGCAGAAATCGGGGCTCAGCGCTTGCATGGGCAGGCTCATCATGGGCTCCTTACTGGCTCAGTGCCTGCTTGACCGCGGCCGACACCAGGCCCATATCGGCCTTGCCGGCCAGCTGGGCCTTGACCGCACCCATCACCTTGCCCATATCGCCTGGGCCCTTGGCGCCCAGCTCGGCGACGATGGCGTTGACGGCGGCCTGGATCTCCTCGGCCGACAGGCGCTGCGGCAGATAGGCCTCCAGCACGGTCAGCTCGGCGGCTTCCTTGTCGGCCAGGTCCATGCGGCCGGCGGCGGTGAACTGGCTCAGCGAGTCCTTGCGCTGCTTGATCAGCTTGTCGACGATGGCCACCAGGGCCACATCGTCGACCACCACGCGCTCGTCGACCTCTTTTTGCTTGACGGCCGCCAGCAGCATGCGGATGGTCGTCAGCTTGTCGGCTTCCTTGGCGCGCATCGCGGCCTTCATGTCTTCGGTGATGCGGTCTTTCAAGCTCATATCAATTCCTTTGGTGTGACGGGCATAAGCGTCGCAGAAATGGAAAAAGCCCGCAGCAGCGTCCTGTGCGGGCTTTGTTCCGAGGGTCGGCCATGAACACTAGGTTCGGGGCAGCCCACGACGGAGCACGGGGATGCTCAGTACAGCTTCTTGGGCAGCTGCATGCTGCGCACGCGCTTGTAGTGGCGCTTGACGGCGGCAGCCTTCTTGCGCTTGCGCTCGGCAGTGGGCTTCTCGTAGAACTCGCGGGCGCGCAAGTCGGTCAGCAGGCCCAGTTTTTCGATGGTGCGCTTGAAACGGCGCAGTGCCACATCGAAAGGCTCGTTCTCTTTGACGCGAATGGTGGTCATGAAACTATGGTTCCTTAATATGCGCTCGGTGTTCGCCAGACTCGTTATTGGTGCTGCCCGTAAGCGGCACTGAATGCAGAGCCTGAAGCAGAAGAATCCGGATTCTGCTTCCGAATCGACGCGCAGGGTTTGCTAGCAAAGACCGCGATTATAGCCAGGATTTCAAGACTTGGCGAGAGTTCAGGCGGAAATCACTGCAGGGGCCGCTGCCGAGGGCTCGAGCGAGCGGGCACAGGCCGCCGCGCTGGCCCAGGCCCATTGGAAGTTGTAGCCTCCCAGCCAGCCGGTCACATCGACCACCTCACCGATGAAGAACAGGCCCGGCACGCGCTTGCTCTCCAGGGTCTGCGAGCTCAGCTCGCGGGTGTCGACACCGCCGCGCATCACCTCGGCCTTGCGCCAGCCCTCGCTGCCGTCGGGCTTGAGCTGCCAGGCCTGCAGCTGGCTGGCGAGTTGCTGCAAGTCCTTGTCCTTGCATTCGGCGATCGGCCGGCTTGCCTCCATCCCGAGGCGCGCCAGCCAGGCTTGGGCCAGACGGGCCGGAAACAGCTCGGTCAGCTCATTGCCGAGTTGGCGGCGCGAGCCGCTCTTGGCACTGCGCAGGGTCTCGGCCAGATCGCGTTCGGGCGCCAGATCGATCTGCAAGGCCTGACCCTCCAGCCAGTAGCTGGAGATCTGCAGAATGGCCGGGCCGCTGAGGCCGCGGTGCGTGAACAGCAGATCCTCGACGAAGCGGCCGCGCTGCTTGCCGGCGCCGGTGGAGACCACCACCGGCAGCGACAGGCCGGACAGATCGGCAAACGGCGCCCACTCCTGGGCATTGAAGGTCAGCGGCACGAGGGCGGGGCGCGGCTCGACGATGGCATGGCCCAGCTTCTTGGCCAGGCGCAGGCCCCAGTCGCTGGCGCCGATCTTGGGAATGGACAGCCCGCCACTTGCCACGACCAGCTTGGCGCTGCGCAGCGTTCCGGCACTCGTGTCGAGCTCGAAGCCGCCGCCGTCGACCGTTCTGATATCGGCCACCGTGCAGGGCTGGCGGCGCTCGACGCCGCCAGCCTCGCATTCCTGCACCAGCATCTGGATGATCTGCTCGCTGGACTGGTCGCAGAACAGCTGGCCCTTGTGCTTCTCATGGAATGCAATGCCATGCTTGTTGACCAGGGCGATGAAGTCCTGCGGCGTGTAGCGGGCCAGCGCCGAGCGGCAAAAGGCCGGGTTTTCCGACAGGAAATTGGCCGGCGTCGCCTCCCGGTTTGTGAAGTTGCAGCGACCGCCGCCCGAGATGCGGATCTTTTCGGCAAGGCGTGGTGCGTGGTCGATCAGCAGGACTTTCAGCCCGCGCTGGCCGGCAATGCCCGCACAAAAAAGGCCGGCTGCACCGGCGCCGACCACGACGAGATCAAAAGTTTGCATGCGAGCACTGAGGCAGGGAAAGGCGGGTCGGCCACGATAGCCGCAAGCTGCGGATTGTAGTTTTGCCGGATCACTCCTCTTTTTGGGCCATTGCCTGAGTGAGCCGGCATGAAAAGCGGCGGTCTTCATTCGAGGGCCGAGGTTCTTCGCTACCATCACTCCCTTCAAGCTAGGGGGGGCTCAGCAAACAGGGGGGTGTCCCGCACTTGCCCGCATCTGCTGCGGCCCTCTACATTGCCCCATCAGCCTCGGTGCCATGTCCTCGCCGGACGAGTGCGCCTATTGCCAGATTTGCCAGGATTCCATGGACACCTCAGCCGCCCCGCACCCCGGTGCCTCGCCACAAGTCAGTGGCTTCGGTCAATGGCTTGCCAGCCTGCAGCTGGCCGATACCGAAGTCGCGGCCGGCCTGCTGGGTCTGGTCGAGCCGCTGGGTGCTTTCATGGCCGTCAAATCGCTGGCCACCGGGCGCTATGTCTATGCCAGCGTCGGTATCAATGCGCTGTTCGAGCGCCATGACAGCAGCATCGTCGGCAGCGGCGACAGCGATCTGATGCGGGCCGACGAGGTGGTGGCGATGCGCAGGGTCGAGCAGACCGTGATGGCCCAGCGCTCGGTGGTGGTCAGCGAGCATCGGCTGGAGCTGGGCGGGCGGCGGCGCGAGTTTGCCGTCACCCGCATGCCGCTGGGTGCCGAGTACCTGATCTCGATGTGGTCGGAGCGCACCGAGGAGCGCCATCGCGAGACCCATTTGCAGCGCGCACTGAACCAGATCGAGCAGCAGCAGAAGGCGCTGGAGCAGATCCGTCGCGAGATGCAGGCCGGCAGCGGTCGCGACGAGGTCTCGGGCCTGTATCTGCGGGCCCAGTTCGATGACCAGCTGCTGCGCGAGATCGATCTGTCGACCCGTGAGCACCGCGAGTTCGCGCTGGTGCTGATCGCACTGGATCCGGCGCCGGCCGCTGTGCAGGCACTCGGCGACGAGGCGCACCAGCGCATGCTCGAGGGGCTGGGCCGCATGCTGCGGGCCAATACCCGGGCGATGGATGCGGCCTGCCGCGTCGGCGAGCAGACCTTTGCGGTGCTCTTGTCCGGCGTCGGTCTGGCCACGGCCCATGCCCGCATGGAGCAGCTGCGCCGCCAGTGCACCGCCCAGATCGTGGTGCTCAATGGCCAGGACTTGGGACTGTCGCTGTCGATGGGGGTGGCGAGCTTCCCGCACACCGCGTCCAAGCAGGAAGAGCTGGTCGCGGCCAGCGAGACCGCGGTGCAGGAAGCGCTGCGCCGTGGCGGCAACCAGGTGGTGCTGGCGCCGATTCCCTTTGGCGCCTTAGCTTAGGCCCTTGTAGAGCATATAAGCGGCCAGCACGAAGAGCAGCATCGCGAAGGCCCGCTTCAGCTGGGCCACATTCATCGCATGGGCGGCGCGCGCACCGAGCGGCGCCATCGTCACGCTGGCCGCGGCGATCACGAGCAGGGCCGGCATGAAGAGATAGCCGACCGCGCCCGGCAGTGCCGGCGCCAGATGCCAGCCGCCGACCACATAGCCCAGGGTGTTGGCCAGCGCGATCGGGAAGCCCAAGGCGGCACTGGTGGCCACCGCGTTGTGCATCGCCACATTGCACCAGGTCATGAAGGGCACCGAGACAAAGCCGCCGCCCGCGCCGACCAGGCCCGACAGCATGCCGATGCCGGCGCCGGCGCCGATCTGGCCGGCCGTGCCCGGCATCTGGCGGCTTGGCGCCGGCTTCTTGTTCAGCAGCATCTGGAAGGCGGAGAAACTGACAAAGCCGGCGAAGAACAGCGCCAGCCAGGCACCCTTGAGCAGCGCGAAGATACCGGCGCCGGCGATCAGGCCACCGATCAGGATGCCGGGGGCCAGGCCGCGCACCAGATCCCAGCGCACCGCGCCGCGCTTGTGATGGGCGCGCACGCTGGAGATCGAGGTGAACATGATGGTGGCCATCGAGGTGGCGATCGCCATCTTGACGGCCATGTCGGCGCTGACCCCTTGCTTGGACAGCATCCAGGTCAGGATGGGCACCATCAGCATGCCGCCGCCTATGCCCAGCAGGCCGGCCAGAAAGCCCGAGCACAGGCCCAGTAACAGCAACTCGATCAGCAAAACGGGGTCGAAGGTCATCGGGCTCAGGCCAGGAGTTTCAGGATCAGGGTCCATTCCGCGGCCGTGACCGGGGTGATGGAAAGACGGTTGCCGCTTTGCAGCGTGCGCATCTGGGCCAGGTCCGGCTCGGCGCGCATCTCGGCCAGGCTCAGCAGCCGCGTCTTGCGCAGCAGGCGCACATCGACATGCAGCCAGCGTGGCGCCTCGGGCTTGGATTTGGCATCGAAATAGGGGCTGGCCGGGTCGAACTGGCTGGCGTCCGGGTAGGCGGGGCTGGCTACCTCTGCCAGGCCAGCAATGCCTGGCTGCGGACACGATGAGTGATAGAACAGCACACCATCGCCTACCCGCATCGCATCGCGCATGAAGTTGCGGGCCTGGTAGTTGCGCACGCCGATCCAGGGCACGGTGTGGTCAGGTGCGGCAGCGAGATCGTCGATCGAGCACTCGTCCGGCTCGGACTTCATCAACCAGTAGTTCAAGGTGTGGAGCGGGCCCGTGCTTGTGTAAGGTGTCCACCGCGAGCCGTGAGCCGCATTCCTGAACCCGGGGATTCAGGTGGGCGAGGTCAGCCAAGCTTCGGGTTCATCTGACGCGAGACGATCACACCAACCGGGCGATGTTCCAAGCCCTTGCTCATAGAGCATCGGTCAAGGAAATATAAGACTCACGCGAACGCGATGGACCATCGCATTCTATGCGCTCAAAGCAATTGGCCGTCGTGGCCAAGGGCTTCATCGAGACGGCGAATCAGCGCTTCGAGTTCGGGGGCGGTCTGGCTCTCGTCGGCGCGTGCCGGCGTGGCGGCGGCCGGGCCATCGGCGAGCTGGTAGGCCAGGTTCAGCGCGGCCAGCACGGCAATGCGCTCGCGCGCCTTGACCTTGCCGGCATCGCGGATCGCGCTCATCTCGCGGTCCACCTGGCTGACCGCACGGCTCAGCGTCGCTTCTCCACCCTCGGGGCAGCCGAGCAGATAGCTCTGGCCCATGATGGTGACTTCCATTTGCTTCATGACTTGTTCTTTCCGGACTCACTCTCGACAGGCAGCCGCTCCAGCAGCGCATCAATGCGCAGCCGCGCCGCGCCGAGGCGGGAGCGCAGGCTGTCGCGCTCCTGGCCCAGGCTTTGCACCTGCTCCTGCAGCAGGGCGTTGGTGCGCTTCAACTCATCATGGCGCAGCAGCAGGCGCTCTACCCGGTCGAGAAGATCGGTGATGCTAGGCATGGCTTCCTAAGTGAATCATGGGGCGGGATTGGCGCCGATTGTAGAGGGCCCCAGCGCGCGGCCCAGATCGCAGAAGGGCCGCACCTGGCATTGGCCGCACAAGGGCTTGCGGGCCTGGCAGACATAGCGGCCATGCAGGATCAGCCAGTGATGAGCGTCGACCAGGTACTCGGCCGGGATGCGCTTGAGCAGACCCTGCTCGACCTCCAGCACGTTCTTGCCCGGCGCCAGGCCGGTGCGGTTGCCGAGCCGGAAGATATGCGTGTCCACCGCCATCGTCGGCTCGCCGAAGGCGACATTGAGCACCACATTGGCGGTCTTGCGGCCGACGCCGGGCAGGGCTTCAAGCGCCTCGCGCGAGCGCGGCACCTGGCCGCCATGCTGCTCGATCAGGATCTGGCAGGTCTTGTAGAGATTCTTGGCCTTGGTGCGGTACAGGCCGATGGTGCGGATGTAGTCGGCCAGGCCGTCCTCGCCCAGCGCCAGGATCTTGGCCGGCGTGTTGGCGACCGGATAGAGCCGGCGCGTGGCCTTGTTGACGCCGACATCGGTAGCCTGGGCCGACAGCAGCACGGCGGCCAGCAACTCGAACACGCTGCTGTATTCGAGCTCGGTCTGCGGGGAGGGGTTGGCCGCCTTCAGGGTGGCGAAGAAGGCGGCGATGTCTTGCTTGTTCATGGCGTATGCCCGAGGGCCTGGATCTCAATCGCGCTGGGCCCGGGCGCGCGCCAGCGCGGCTTCTATCATGCTGCGCTTGCGGTCCAGCGCGGCCGGGTCCGTGAGCTTGCTGGCCTCGGCCAGATTGGCGAGCTTGGCCTCGGCCTTGGCCTGCAGCCGGGCCTCGTTTTCCTGTCGCGCGCGCGGCAGGCGCTGCTGATGGAAGCGGTAGCGCTTCAGGGCTTCGTCGGCCTGGGGTGCGCTCCAGGCCTGCCAGCCGGTCTGCTCGCCGCTGACATTGAGCAGCGAGATGCAGTCGACCGGGCAGGCCGGCACGCACAGCTCGCAGCCGGTGCATTGCTCGTTGATGATCAGATGCATGGCCTTGGGCGCACCGACGATGCAGTCGACCGGACAGGCCTTGATGCACAGCGTGCAGCCTATGCACCAGTTCTCGTCGATCACCGCCAGTTGACGGGGACCCTCGACACCATGCTCGGTGCTCAACGGCAGCTCGGGCCGGCCGGTGAGGGCGGCCAGGCGCGCGATGCCCTCGGCACCGCCGGGCGGGCACTGGTTGATGCCGGCCTCGCCGGCCGCGACGGCCTGGGCATAGCTCAGGCAGTCCGGATAGCCGCAGCGCGTGCACTGGGTCTGCGGCAGCGCCGCATCGATGCGGGCGACCAGATCGGCGGTCGGGGCCAAGACGCTCAAGCGGACTTCTTGCTCCGTGTTGTCTTGCGCGCAGGCGTGGTCACCGGGTGCTCGTACTTGAGGATGAAGTCGCGCACCTCGGGGTAGACCTTCTCGCGCCAGCGGCGGCCCGAGAAGATGCCGTAGTGGCCGGCACCGATCGCGTCGTAATGGTATTGATGTTCGGGTGCAATGCCCGAGCACAGCTCGTGCGCGGCGCGGGTCTGGCCGGCGCCCGAGATGTCATCGAGCTCGCCTTCGATGGTCAGCAGGGCCGTGCCCTGGATGTCCTGCGGGCGCACCAACTGGCCCTTGACCTCCCAGGTGCCGTTGACCAGGGCGAAGTCCTGGAACACGGTCTTGATGGTGTCCAGGTAGTACTCGGCCGGCATGTCCAGCACCGCGTTGTACTCGTCGTAGAACTGGCGGTGCGACTCGGCGCTGTCGTCGTCGCCGCGCACCAGATCGAGGAAATAGTCGTAGTGCGAGCTCAGATGCCGGTCCGGGTTCATCGCGACAAAGCCGGTGTGCTGCAGAAAGCCGGGGTAGACCGCGCGCTGCGCACCCGGGAAGTTGGTCGGCACCCGGTAGATCACATTGGTCTCGAACCAGCTGAAGCTGCGGTTCATCGCCAGATTGTTTACGGCCGTGGGGCTCTTGCGGGCGTCGATCGGGCCGCCCATCATGGTCATGCTGCGCGGCGTGGTCTCGCCATTCGACGCCATCAGCGAGATCGCGGCCAGCACCGGCACGGTGGGCTGGCAGACCGAGATCACATGGCATTCGGCCGCACCGATATGGCGGATGAACTGCTGCACATAGGCGATGTAGTCGTCCAGATGGAAGGCGCCCTGGTCCAGCGGCACCATGCGCGCATCGGTCCAGTCGGTGATGAAGACCTTGTGGTCCTTCAGCAACTGGCGCACGGTGTCGCGCAGCAGGGTGCTGTGGTGGCCCGACAGCGGCGCCACCACCAGCACGGTGGGCTGGTCCTTCATCTTGGCCAGCACCGCCAGATCATCGGTGTAGCGCTTGAAGCGCAGCAGCCGGCAAAAGGGCAGCTCGACCGGCACCAGCTCCTGCACCGCCACCTCGATCCCGTCGACTTCGACGCCGCGAATCCCGAACTCGGGCTTCTCGTAGTCCTTGGCCAGCCGGTGCATCAGATCCAGCCCGGCCGAGACCCGATGGGCCATCGGGCCGTGGGCGAAGGGCGAGAGCGGATGGCTGTAGAGCTTGGCCGAGGCGCCCGCGAACTCCGCAAAAGGACTCATCAGCGCGCGCTGGGTTTCGTAGAGCTGATACAGCATGGAGGACCTCGGTAGCTTTGTGGGGTGACAGTACTGCAAAACAANACTCATCAGCGCGCGCTGGGTTTCGTAGAGCTGATACAGCATGGAGGACCTCGGTAGCTTTGTGGGGTGACAGTACTGCAAAACAAATGGTGCAGTGCAGCATTATGCGACTTGCCAGGTGGCAAAGCCGTTAAAACTGCGCAAGCCCACTCGTTCCAGCGGGCAGATTGTCAGCCGCGCAGCACCGCCGCCATCGCCTGAGCGACAGCCGGCAGGTTTTTCTCGTTCAGCGCGGCCACGCAGATGCGGCCCGAATCGACACCATAAATGCCGAACTCGCTGCGCAGTCGCTGCATTTGTGCGGCATTCAGGCCGGAATAGCTGAACATGCCTTTCTGGCGGGTCACAAAGCTCAGATCCTGGCTCACGCCGGCAGCTTGCAGCGCGCTGACCAGCGCCTGGCGCATCGCCCGGATGCGCAAGCGCATGCCGGCCAGCTCCTCTTCCCAGAGCGCGCGCAGTGCCGGGGTCGACAACACGTTCGCAACCACCTGGGCGCCATGGGTTGGCGGATTGGAATAGTTGGTGCGGATCACGATCTTCAGCTGGCTCAGCACCTTGGCGGTCTCCTCGGCCGAGGCGCAGACCACGCTTAGCGCACCGACGCGCTCGCCGTAGAGCGAGAAGCTCTTCGAGAAGCTGGTCGAGACGAAGAAGTCCAGATTGGCGGCGAGGAATTGCTGGACCACCGCGCCGTCTTCGGCGATGCCTTCGCCGAAGCCCTGGTAGGCCCTGTCCCGAAAGGCGACCAGGCCCCGCGCCTTGACGGTGGCGACGACCTGGTCCCATGGGGCGGGGCTCAGGTCATAGCCGGTCGGGTTGTGGCAGCAGGCGTGCAGCACGACCACGGTGCCGGCGCTGGCGCCGTTCAGCGCGGCCAGCATGCCGTCGAAGTTGATGCCCAGCTTGGCGGCATCGTAATAAGGGTAGGTCTGAACCGGGAAGCCGGCGTTGGTGAACAGCGCGCGGTGGTTCTCCCAGCTGGGGTCGGAGATCAGCACGGTGGCGCCGGGGTTCAGGCGCTTCAGGAAGTCGGCACCTATCTTCAGTCCGCCGGTGCCGCCGATGGCCTGCACGGTGGCCACACGCTTGGCCGCCAGAATGGCACTCTCAGAACCGAACACCAGGCCTTGCACGGCCTTGTCATAGGCGGCGATGCCGTCGATCGGCAGATAACCGCGCGCCTTCGGGTCGGCCTGCATCGCGGCCTCGGCCTGGGCCACGCACTTCAGCAGGGGCAGCTTGCCGTTCTCGTCGTAGTAGACGCCGACCCCCAGATTCACCTTGGCGGGGTTGGTATCGGCGTTGAACTGCTCGTTCAGACCCAGGATGGGGTCGCGGGGGGCCATTTCGACGGCGGCAAACAAGGACATGGACGGCTTTCCTGACATGACGGTGGCAAGAGCGTTCGAACAATCGAACGGCGCCTGCGCTACCCTGTCGGGCTGTTGATGATGCGCAAGCCCGTGAATTCTAGAGGGCTTGCGGCCCGAGTCCTGGGAAACCCCGATGCAATCTGCCCCCGTCGCCATTGAGAACCCCGAAAGCCCTAGCGAGGAGCCGAAGGGCGAATTCGTGTCTTTCGAAGGCTCGCCCTTCCAGCTCTTCCAGCCCTTTGCGCCGGCCGGTGATCAGCCCACGGCCATCGCCCAGCTCTGCGAGGGCATCAACGACGGCCTGAGCTTCCAGACCCTGCTGGGCGTGACCGGCTCGGGCAAGACCTTCACGATGGCCAATGTGATCGCCCGGCTGGGCCGGCCGGCCATCATCTTCGCGCCCAACAAGACGCTGGCGGCCCAGCTCTACAGCGAGTTCCGCGAGTTCTTCCCGAAGAACGCGGTCGAGTATTTCGTCAGCTACTACGACTACTACCAGCCCGAGGCCTATGTGCCGCAGCGCGATCTCTTCATCGAGAAGGACAGCGCGATCAACGAGCACATCGAGCAGCTGCGCCTGTCCTGCACCAAGAGCCTGCTGGAGCGTCGCGATGTCGTGATCGTCGCCTCGGTCTCGGCCATCTACGGCATCGGCAATCCGGCCGACTACCACCAGATGGTGATGACGCTGCGCAGCGGCGACAAGATGGATCAGCGCGATGTGATCGCCCAGCTGATACGGATGCAGTACACGCGCAACGAGATGGAGTTCACGCGCGGGCACTTCCGCGTGCGCGGTGACACCATCGATGTGTTTCCGGCCGAGCACTCGGAGCTGGCGCTGCGCATCGAGCTCTTTGACGACGAGGTCGAGACCCTGCAGCTCTTCGACCCGCTGACCGGCAAGATCCGCCAGAAGATCCCTCGCTTCACCGTCTACCCGAGCAGTCACTATGTGACGCCGCGCGAACGCGTGCTGGCGGCGATGGACGGCATCAAGCAGGAGCTGCGCGACCGCGTCGCCCATTTCGTCAAGGACGGCAAGCTTGTTGAGGCGCAGCGCATCGAGCAGCGCACCCGTTTCGATTTGGAGATGCTGCAGGAGGTGGGCCACTGCAAGGGCATCGAGAACTACACCCGCCATCTGTCCGGTGCCGAGCCCGGCTCGCCGCCACCGACCCTGGTCGACTACCTGCCGCCCGATGCGCTGATGTTCCTGGACGAGAGCCATGTGCTGATCGGCCAGTTCGGCGGCATGTACAACGGCGACCGGGCGCGCAAGACCACCTTGGTCGAGTACGGCTTCCGGCTGCCCTCGGCGATGGACAATCGGCCGCTGAAGTTCGATGAGTTCGAGCGCAAGATGCGCCAGGCGGTGTTCGTCTCGGCCACGCCGGCCGCTTACGAGAAGGAGAATGCCGGCCAGGTCGTCGAGCAGTTGGTGCGGCCTACCGGCCTGGTCGATCCCATCATCGAGGTGAGGCCGGCCACCCACCAGGTCGACGATGTGCTGGGCGAGATCCGGCTGCGCGTCGATGTCAATGAGCGGGTGCTGATCACCACGCTGACCAAGCGCATGGCTGAACAGCTGACCGACTATCTGAGCGATAACGGTGTCAAGGTGCGCTATCTGCACTCGGATGTGGACACGGTGGAGCGGGTCGAGATCTTGCGCGATCTGCGCCTGGGGGCCTTCGATGTGCTGGTGGGAATCAACCTGCTGCGCGAAGGCCTGGACATTCCCGAGGTGTCGCTGGTGGCCATTCTGGACGCCGACAAGGAGGGTTTTCTGCGCGCCGAGCGCAGCCTGATCCAGACCATAGGCCGGGCCGCGCGCAACCTCAATGGCAAGGCCATCCTCTACGGCGACCGCATCACCGACTCGATGCGCAAGGCCATCGATGAGACCGAGCGTCGGCGTGCCAAGCAGATCGCCTTCAACGAGGCCAATGGCATCACGCCACGCGGGCTGAACAAGCGCATCAAGGAGCTGATCGAGGGCGTCTACTCGGACAAGCCCGGCCGCGACGACGACAAGCTGGTGCAGGCGGCTGCGGTCGAGGAGCTGTCCGAGAAGGACCTGGGCAAGCGCATCGCCCAGCTGGAGCGCCAGATGCTGGAGCATGCCCGCAACCTCGAGTTCGAAAAAGCGGCTCGGGTGCGCGATCAGTTGGCGCAGCTGCGCGAGCAGGCCTTCGGTGCCGTCGTGCACGACAATCTGGTGCCGCTGGACAGCGCCAACCCGCCGCCGCGCGGCCGCGTCTGACGGTCAGATAGCGGCGCTTCGGCGCGCCAGCGCGGGGCGCCCGGGAGCGCGCCCAGCAAGCGTCTTAATAATTGAGTAAAATGCTCAGGCATACCCAAGGGTTAACCCCCGCGCCGGGCGGGTGCCGGGTCGCTCAGCTTGCTGGTTTTGTTGTTGTACCGCCCCATGGTCTGTTGGACCGAAGGAGAGTCTCATGCGTCTCACAACCAAAGGTCGATTCGCTGTCACCGCGATGATCGATTTGGCGCTGCGTGAAAACGGCGGCCCGGTCGCGCTGGCGGCGATCAGCCAACGCCAGCAGATCTCGCTGTCCTATCTGGAACAGCTGTTCGGCAAGCTGCGCCGGCACGAGTTGGTCGAAAGCACGCGTGGACCCGGCGGCGGTTACTCGCTGGGCCGCAAGTCCGACGAGATCACGGTGGCCGACATCATCGTCGCGGTCGATGAGCCGATCGATGCGACCGGCTGCGGCGGCAAGGAAAACTGCATGGGCGAGGACACCGGCAAATGCATCACGCATGAGCTCTGGACCAGTCTGAACGCCAAGATGATCGAGTATCTCGACTCGGTGTCGCTGCGCAAGCTGGTCGAGGACCAGTTGGCCAAGGGCGTCACGATAGAGGAAGCGCCGATCAAGCGGGCGATCTCGACGACGCCGGTGGTCAAGCCCATCCGCATCACCGCGCCGAATTCGGTGTTTGCCCTCGGCAACGCCTTCAACAAGTAATCCAACAAATCAAAAGCAGTCGCATCTCATGGACATGACGCCCCACGTCCCCATCTCTCTGGATTACGGCGCGACGACGCCGGTGGACCCGCGCGTGGTCGAAGCGATGATCCCCTGGTTGCGCGAGCATTTCGGCAATCCGGCCTCGCGCAGCCATGCCTGGGGTTGGGAAGCGGAAGCGGCGGTCGAGAAGGCCCGTGAGCAGGTGGCCTCGCTGATCAATGCCGACCCGCGCGAAATCGTCTGGACATCGGGCGCGACCGAGTCGATCAATCTGGCGGTCAAGGGTGCGGCGCAGTTCTACAAGACGCGCGGCAAGCACATCATCACCCTGAAGACCGAGCACAAGGCCACGCTGGACACATGCCGCGAGCTGGAGCGCCAAGGCTTTGAGGTCACCTATCTGGATGTGCAGGAAAACGGCCTGCTGGATCTGGACAAGTTCAAGGCCGCGCTGCGGCCTGACACCATTCTGGCCTCGGTGCTGTTTGTGAACAACGAGATCGGCGTGATCCAGGATGTGATCGCGATCGGCAATATCTGCCGCGAGAAGGGCATCATCTTCCATGTCGATGCGGCCCAGGCCACCGGCAAGATCGCGATCGATGTGACCCAGCTGCCCATCGATCTGATGAGCCTGGCCTCGCACAAGACCTATGGCCCCAAGGGTATCGGCGCGCTGTTCGTGCGCCGCAAGCCGCGTGTGCGTCTGGAAGCCCAGATGCACGGTGGCGGCCATGAGCGCGGCATGCGCTCGGGTACCTTGGCCACCCACCAGATCGTCGGCATGGGCCTGGCTTTCGAGATCGCCAAGAACGAGATGGCCGAGGAGGGCGCTCGCATCCGCATGCTGCACCAGCGTCTGCTGGACGGCCTCAGCGGCATCGAGCAGGTGTTCGTCAACGGCGATCTGGCGCAGCGCGTGCCGCATAACCTGAACATCTCCTTCAACTATGTGGAAGGCGAGTCGCTGATCATGGGCGTCAAGGGGCTGGCGGTGTCGTCCGGCTCGGCCTGCACCTCGGCCAGTCTGGAGCCCAGTTATGTCTTGCGCGCGCTGGGCCGCAGCGATGAGCTTGCGCACTCCTCGCTGCGCATGACCATCGGCCGCTTCACGACGGTTGAAGAGATCGACTATGCGGTGACGGTCCTGAAGGACCGCGTCGCCAAGCTGCGTGAGCTATCGCCACTGTGGGATATGTACAAGGATGGCATAGACATCAGCACGATCCAGTGGACCGCCCACTGAACCTCAGAAATACGTTGGAGAACAATCATGGCCTACAGTGAAAAAGTTGTTGATCACTACGAAAACCCCCGCAATGTCGGCGCCTTCGAGAAGGGCGACGATTCGGTCGGCACCGGCATGGTCGGCGCGCCGGCCTGCGGCGATGTGATGAAGCTGCAGATCAAGGTCAACCCGGCCACCGGGCTGATCGAGGATGCCAAGTTCAAGACCTATGGCTGCGGCTCGGCGATCGCCTCGAGCTCGCTGGTGACCGAGTGGGTCAAGGGCAAGACGCTGGACCAGGCGCTGGAGATCAAGAACACCTTGATCGCCGAAGAGCTGGCCTTGCCGCCGGTGAAGATCCACTGCTCCATCCTGGCCGAAGACGCGATCAAGGCTGCGGTCGATGACTACCGCGCCAAGCACACGCAGTAAGGGATCAGCAGCATGTCTGTGACTCTGACCGAGGCGGCCGCGCGCCATGTGACGCGCTATATCGCCAAACGCGGGCGCGGCGTGGGCGTGCGTCTGGGCGTCAAGACCACTGGCTGCTCGGGCCTGGCCTACAAGCTCGAGTACGCCGACGATGTGACGCCGGAGGATGTGATCTTCGAGGGTCATGGTGTGAAGATCCTGATCGACCCCAAAAGCCTGCCCTATCTGGAAGGCACCGAGCTGGATTTCGTGCGCGAAGGCCTCAACGAGGGCTTCAAGTTTCGCAACCCGCGCGAGAAAGACCGCTGCGGCTGCGGTGAATCCTTCCGCGTCTAAAATCGCGGCTCCATCGCAGGGCGCGGCCATCAGCCGCGCTTTTTTCTTGGCTGTTTTGTAAACAAGCTTCATCGCATGCGACTCGACGACAACGACTTCAAGCTGTTTGGCCTGCCCGAGCGCCAGGCCCAAGAGCGTGTCGAGATCGATGCGCGCTGGAAGGCCTTGCAGGCCCAGGTTCATCCCGACAAGTTCGCCGCCGAGGGCGCATCGTCGCAGCGGCTGGCGATGCAATGGGCCGTGCGCGTCAATGAGGCCTACCAGCGCTTGCGCGACCCGCTCCAGCGCGCCGCCTATCTGTGCGAGTTGCGCGGCGTGCCGCTGCTGGTCAACGAGAACACCCGCATGCCGACGGCCTTCTTGATGGAGCAGATGAGTTGGCGCGAGGCCTTGGACGAGGCGGAAGGCCTGGCTGCGGTCGAGGCCCTGGATGCCGAGGTCGCGCAGCGCGAGCGCGGCTTGCTGGCCGATGTGCAGCGCCTGCTCGATGAGGCGGACGACGCGCCGGCGGCGGCCGAGCAGGTCCGGGCCCTGATGTTCATCGCCCGATTCCGTGCCGATATCGACAAGAGGCTGGACGCCCTAGGACAGTAAAAATGGCTTTGTTGCAGATTTCCGAACCCGGGCAATCGCCCAACCCGCATGAGCGCCGCATCGCGGTGGGCATCGACCTGGGCACAACCCACTCGCTGGTGGCCTCGGTGCGCCATGGCGTGGCCGAGTGCCTGCCGGACGAGCAGGGGCGCGTCATCCTGCCCTCGGCCGTGCGTTATCTGGAGGAAGGGCGGCGCCAGATCGGCGCGGCCGCCTTCGCGTCCCAAGCTGACGATCCGGAGAACACCATCGTCTCGGTCAAGCGCTTCATGGGCCGCTCGCTGGCTGATGTCGCCAACCGCGACAAGCTGCCTTACCGCTTCGAGGATACGCCGGGCATGCTGTCGATCGCGACGCGCGACGGCCTGAAGTCGCCGGTCGAGGTCTCGGCCGAGATTCTGGCGACCTTGCGCTTCCGTGCCGAGGACAGCTTTGCCGACGACATCTTCGGTGCCGTGATCACGGTGCCGGCCTATTTCGACGATGCCCAGCGCCAGGCCACCAAGGATGCCGCTCAACTGGCCGGCCTGAATGTGCTGCGCCTCATCAACGAGCCCACCGCTGCGGCCATCGCCTATGGCCTGGACAATGCCAGCGAGGGCTTGTACGCGGTCTACGACCTCGGTGGCGGCACCTTCGACATCTCGCTGCTGCGCCTGACGCGCGGTGTCTTCGAGGTGGTGGCGACCGGCGGCGATGCGGCCCTGGGCGGCGACGACTTCGATCGCCTGCTGGCCGACTGGGCGCTGGTCGAAGCCGGGCTGGAGACCGTCAGCGCGCATGACAAGCGTGCGGTGCTGATGGCCGCGCGCCTGGCCAAGGAGGCGTTGTCCGATGCGCCGCAGACCCGGCTGCAGTGCGCGCTGGATGCGGGCGCGCTCGATGTCGCGCTCAGCCGCGAGCAGTTCGATGCGCTGACCAAGCCCTTGGTCGACAAGACGCTGGCCGCCGTCAAGCGGGTGCTGCGCGACGCCAGGCTGAAGGCCGAGGAGGTGCAGGGCACGGTGATGGTCGGCGGTTCGACCCGCATGCCCGGCGTGCGCGCGGCGGTCGGTCAGCTGTTCGGCCGTGAGGTTTTGACGAACCTGAATCCCGACGAGGTTGTCGCGCTGGGGGCGGCCATCCAGGCCAATCAGCTGGCCGGCAATGCGGCCGATGGCGAGATCCTGCTGCTGGATGTGATTCCGCTGTCGCTGGGTCTGGAGACCATGGGTGGTCTGGTCGAGCGCATCATCGAGCGCAATGCGACGATTCCGGTCGCCAAGGCGCAGGACTTCACGACCTTCAAGGACGGGCAGACCGCGATGGCGGTCCATGTCTTGCAGGGTGAGCGCGAGCTGGTCAGCGAGTGCCGTTCGCTGGCGCGCTTCGAGCTGCGCGGCATCCCGGCCATGGTGGCCGGCGCCGCGCGCATCCGCGTCACCTTCCAGGTCGATGCCGACGGCTTGCTGAGCGTCTCGGCCAAGGAGCTGGGCTCGGGTGTCGAGGCGGCGGTTCAGGTCAAGCCGAGCTACGGCCTGTCGGACGATCGGATCGCCGGCATGCTGAAGGACGGTTTTGCCAGCGCCGAATCGGATATGCAGGCGCGCAAGCTGCGTGAGGCCCGTGTCGAGGCCGAGCGCATGACGCTGGCCACGCAGTCGGCGCTGGCGGCCGATGGCGATCTGCTGGACGAGGCGCAGCGCGCCGCCGTAGCCGAGCTGCTGAAGCAGCTGGCCCTGGCCGCCGAAGGCGAGGACGCGGACGCGATCAATGCGGCCGTCGAGACCCTGGCCAAGGGCACCGAAGCCTTCGCTGCCGAGCGCATGAATCGTGGCATTCAGCAGGCGCTGACCGGCCGCAATATCGAACAGATGTAAACAGGGGAAGCTCCATGCCCATCATCAAAATCCTTCCCCATGCCGAGTACTGCCCGCAGGGCAAAACCGTGACGGCGCCGGCCGGCACCTCGATCTGCGAGGCGCTGCTGGACAACCATATCGAGATCGAGCATGCCTGCGACCAGGTCTGCGCCTGCACCACCTGCCATGTGATCGTGCGCGAAGGTGGCCGCACGCTGTCCGAGATGGAGGAGGGTGAGGAAGACATGCTGGACCGTGCCTGGGGCCTGGAGCCCGATTCGCGGCTGAGCTGCCAGGCCATCCTGGGTCAGACCGATGTGACTATCGAGATTCCGAAGTACTCGATCAATCACGCCAAAGAGAATCACTGAACATGAAGGTCCTGGGCTTCGAGTCGTCCTGCGATGAGACCGGCGTGGCCTTGGTCGATGTGCCAGAGCCGGGTGCCCAGGGCGTGCCTACCTTGCTGGCCCAGGCCCTGCACAGCCAGATCAGCATGCACCAGGCCTATGGCGGTGTCGTGCCCGAATTGGCCTCGCGCGACCATATCCGCCGCGTGCTCCCATTGACGCGCGAAGTGCTGGCTGCGGCCGGCGTCGAGCTGGCCGATATCGATGTGATCGCCTATACCCAGGGGCCGGGTCTTGCCGGGGCCCTGCTGGTGGGCGCCGGTGTCGCGGTGTCGCTGGCGGCCGCGCTTGGCAAGCCGACGCTGGGCGTGCACCATCTGGAAGGCCATCTGCTGTCGCCCTTTCTGTCGGTTGATGCACCCGAGTTCCCCTTCGTCGCACTGCTGGTGTCCGGTGGCCATACGCAGCTGATGCGGGTCGATGATGTCGGCCAGTACGAGATCCTGGGCGAGACCATCGATGATGCGGCCGGTGAGGCCTTCGACAAGAGCGCCAAGCTGCTGGGCCTGCCCTATCCCGGCGGCCCACATCTGGCCCGGCTGGCCGAGCAGGGCGACCCCGCAGCGTTTGCGCTGCCGCGCCCGCTGCTGCACAGCGGCAAGCCCGACTTCAGCTTTGCCGGCTTGAAGACGGCGGTACTGACGCAGGTGAAGAAGCTCGGCGAAGGCCCGAGTGATCAGCAGCGCGCCGATCTGGCGGCCTCGACCCAGGCCGCCATCGTCGAGGTGCTGGTGAAGAAGTCGCTGCTGGCGCTGAAGAACACCGGGCTCAAGCGCCTGGTGGTGGCCGGCGGCGTCGGTGCCAACAGTCTGCTGCGTCAGCAGCTGAACACCGCCTGCGCCAAGCGCGGCGTGCGCGTGCACTACCCGGAGCTGAGCCTGTGCACCGACAACGGCGCGATGATTGCGATGGCCGCCGCGATGCGGCTGCAGCGCGGCATGGCGACGCTGCAGCCGCAGGGCGGCGGTGGTTTCGAGGTGCGCCCGCGCTGGGCGCTCGGCTCGCCCTGACTCGGCTCAGCTGACGCTGAGTTCGCCGGCATTGTCCGGCTGGCGCTTGACCAGGGTCAGGGTCAGCACGCCGTTGTCCAGCTTGGCGGTGGAGTCGCTCTTGTTGAGCTCCTGAGGCAAGGCCAGCGTGCGCGAGAAGCGCGTCACCGAACGCTCGCGGTACAGCACCCGCTCGCCCTCGGCCTTGTCGGCGGCGCGGGTCTGCTCGGCATCGATGCTGACGCGGCGGCCCTCGATCTTGATCTTGACGGACTCCTTGGCCACGCCCGGCAGATCGAGCTGCAAGGTGTAGGCGGCATCGGTCTCGCTGACGTCCAGCGCCGGGCTGCGCAAGGCGACGGCGTCAGTGTTGAACAGGCGCTCGATGTGGCGCGACAGATCGGCGGAATGACGGGAGACGGGAATCACAAACATGGCAGCTCCTACAATGAGATGGCGGAAAAAATCGCTGCTGGATCTTTCAGGGCGCAGCCCCCATGCCAACCAAGCTTGGCGCGGCTTTTCTCAATTCAATAGCCCTCAAAAATTCACTTCCTCATGGCTTGGAACTTCCCTTCTCGTCACCATCTGGCCGCCCTTTTACTGGCCGCGCCGCTGATGGCCGGTGCCGCCGAACCGATCAAGCTGGCCTTGATCGAGGGCCTGTCCGGTCCCTTCGGCAATGCCGGCGAGGCGGTCTATCGCAACCTGGTCTGGGCCACCGAGCGTGTCAACGCAAGAGGCGGTGTCAAGCTGCCGGGCGGTGCGCGGCCCTTGCAACTGCTGCGGCTGGACAGCAAGGGGGCGACCGAGGAAGCGCTGTCCATGCTGCGCTCGGCCGTCGATCAGAAGGCCTCGTTCGTGCTGCAGGGCAATAGCTCGGCCACGGCCGCCGCCTTGATCGATGCCTTGAACAAGCACAACGAGCGCGAACCCCAGCGGCGTGCGCTGTTCCTGAACTACTCGGCGGTCGATCCGGCGCTGACCAACGAGAAATGCAGCTTCTGGCATTTCCGCTTCGACGCCCATGCCGATATGCGCCTGGCCGCGCTGACCGACGAGTTGCGCGAGGATGCCTCGATCAAGAAGCTCTACCTGATCGGCCAGGACTACAGCTTCGGCCAGCATGTGCTGAGGCAGGGTCGCGAGATGCTGGCGGCCAAGCGGCCCGATATCGAGATCGTCGGCGACGAATTGCACCCGGTCGGCCGGGTCAAGGACTTCATGCCCTATGTCACCAAGATCAAGGCCAGCGGCGCACAGGCGGTGCTGACCGGCAACTGGGGCAATGATCTGACCTTGCTGATCAAGGCGGCCAAGGATGTGGGTCTGAATGCGCGCTTCTACACCTTCTATGGCAATGCGCTCGGTGTGCCGGCTGCTTTGGGCGAGGCCGGCATCGACAGGGTGGTGGCCGTGGCCGAATGGCATCCGAATGTCGGCACGCCCAGCTCGGATCGCTTCTACGCCGCATTCCGCACGCGCTTCCCCAAGCCCGAGGATGACTATGTTCACGCCCGCATGCAGGCCATGGTCGAGGTGCTGGTGGCCGGCATCGAGCGGGCGAAGTCGCTGGACGTGGCGACCGTGGCCCGGGCGATGGAGGGGCTGAAGTACGACGGCAAGACGCTGGGCGGTGTCGGGCAGGGCCAGATGCGCGCGGCCGACCACCAGTTCATCCAGCCGCTCTACGTCAGCGTGATGAAGCGTGCCGGTACGCCCGGCGCGCGCCACGACAACGAGGGCTCGGGCTATGGTTTCCGTACCGTGCGCTTTGTGGACGAGGCCCGGGCGGAGCAGCCGCATCGATGCCAGATGTCCAGGCCGGCTCGCTGAAGCGCGCCGCCGACTTGGTCTATAATCCGGAGGTTTTGCTCGCCGAGCTAGCCCGTACGGGAGCCCGGATGAGTGAAATCAAGGCACGGCTCGGGTCGGTTTCACCCGTGACCGCAAGTAAAACCATGGAAACCGTCTGTGTGCGTGGCAGGGCATTGGCCCTGGCGTCGTTCCAGCGGAATCCGAATGCTGGAAACGCATATGACCATCAATAAAGCAGAAATCGTTCAATCGAACGCCCGCAGCGCCAACGACACCGGCTCGCCGGAAGTCCAGGTGGCCCTGCTGACCGCGCGCATCAACTCGTTGACCCCTCACTTCAAGGCAAACATGAAGGACCATCATGGTCGTCGTGGTCTGCTGAAGATGGTCAACACGCGCAAGAGCCTGCTGGCCTATCTGAAGCGCAAGGATGCCGCCCGTTACGTCGCGCTGATCCAGAAGCTGGGCCTGCGCAAGTAATTCGCGTGTGAGATCAAGGAGCCTGTCTGGGTCAACGTCCAGCACAGGCTCTTTGTCTTTTACGCTTTCAGTTGGAGTTGAGCTGACGTGGCGCTGCTGTGTCATTCCAAGGCCTCTGCATCGTTTGATGTGAAGCAGATTCTCTGGAATGGCATCCCGCCAAACCCAGTCTCACTCCCGGTCCTGAGCCGCACCGCAAGCGGCATGACATCAAGAGGAGATGAGCATGAGCATGTTCAATAAAGTCACGAAGACCTTTCAGTGGGGCGCCCACACCGTCACGATGGAAACCGGCGAGATCGCTCGCCAGGCCACCGGCGCTGTGCTGGTGAATATCGATGACACCGTGGTGCTGGCCACCGTGGTGGCCAAGACCGAGGCCAAGGCCGGCCAGGATTTCTTCCCGCTGACGGTCGACTACACCGAGAAGTCCTATGCCGCCGGCAAGATCCCCGGCAGCTTCTTCAAGCGCGAAGGTCGCCCCAGCGAGCTGGAGACGCTGACCTGCCGCCTGATCGATCGTCCGATCCGCCCGCTGTTCCCCGAAGGCTTCTACAACGAAGTCCAGGTCATCGTCCACGTCGTCAGCCTGAACCCCGAGGTGCAGGCCGACATCGCCGCGATGATCGCCACCAGCGCCGCGCTGGCCGTCAGCGGCATCCCGTTCAACGGCCCCATCGGTGCGGCCCGTGTCGGCTATGTCAATGGCGAGTACGTGCTGAACCCGGGTCAGACCGCGCTGAAGGACAGCCAGCTGGACCTGGTGGTCGCCGGCACGCAGTCCGCCGTGTTGATGGTCGAGTCCGAAGCCGCCGGCCTGAGCGAAGAAGTGATGCTGGGCGCCGTGGTGTTCGGCCACGAGCAGGGCAATGTCGCGATCGCCGCGATCAATGAGCTGGTGCGTGACGCCGGCAAGCCGGCCTGGGACTGGCAGCCGCCGGCCAAGGACGAGGCCCTGATCGCCAAGATCGACGGTCTGGCCAAGGCCAAGCTCGAAGCCGCCTACCAGATCCGCAACAAGCAGGCCCGCACCCAGGCCTGCCGCGCGGCCTACGCCGATGTGATGACCGCCCTGAAGGCTGAAGGCGTGGCCTTCGACAGCGTCGCGATCGAAGCCCTGCTGTTCGAGATCGAAGCCAAGATCGTGCGTGGCCAGATCCTGGCCGGCGAGCCGCGCATCGACGGCCGCGACACCCGCACCGTGCGCGCCATCGAGATCCGCAACAGCCTGCTGCCGCGCACCCACGGCTCCTCGCTGTTCACCCGTGGCGAGACCCAGGCCCTGGTGGTCGCCACGCTGGGCACCGACCGTGACGCGCAGCGCATCGACGCGCTGGCCGGCGAGTTCGAAGACCGCTTCATGCTGCACTACAACATGCCTCCCTTCGCCACCGGCGAGGCAGGCCGTTTCGGCACGCCCAAGCGTCGCGAAATCGGTCACGGCCGCCTGGCCAAGCGCGCGCTGATTGCCGCGCTGCCGAGCAAGGAAGACTTCCCTTACACGATGCGTCTGGTGTCGGAGATCACCGAGTCCAACGGCTCCTCGTCGATGGCATCGGTCTGCGGTGGTTGCCTGGCGCTGATGGATGCTGGCGTGCCGATGAAGGCCCATGTGGCCGGCATCGCGATGGGCCTGATCAAGGATGGCAACCGCTTCGCCGTGCTGACCGACATCCTGGGTGATGAAGATCATCTGGGCGATATGGACTTCAAGGTGGCCGGCACCACCGGTGGCATCACCGCGCTGCAGATGGACATCAAGATCCAGGGCATCACCAAGGAAATCATGCAGGTCGCACTGGCTCAGGCCAAGGAAGCGCGTCTGCACATCCTGGGCAAGATGGTCGAGGCGATGGGCGTGGCCAATACCGAGGTGTCGCAGTTCGCGCCGCGTCTGTACACCATCAAGATCAATCCGGAAAAGATCCGTGACGTGATCGGCAAGGGCGGCGCCACCATCCGCGCGCTGACCGAGGAAACCGGCACGACCATCGATATCGGTGAAGACGGCACGATCACGATCGCATCGACCGATGCAGACAAGGCCGAGCACGCCAAGCGTCGCATCCAGGAGATCACCGCCGAAGTCGAGATCGGCAAGATCTACGAAGGCCCGATCACCAAGATCCTGGACTTCGGTGCCCTGGTGAACCTGCTGCCCGGCAAGGACGGCCTGCTGCACATCAGCCAGATCGCCCATCAGCGTGTCGAGAAAGTTACCGACTTCCTGAAGGAAGGCCAGATCGTCAAGGTCAAGGTGCTGGAGACCGATGAGAAGGGTCGCATCAAGCTGTCGATGAAGGCGCTGCTGGACCGCGATGTGGCGCCGGTGGCGGCTCCTCAGGAAGACGCTGCGCCGCAAGAGTAAGCAAGGACGCATGAAGGCCATTGCCCTCAGCCGCCCCGGCGGCCCCGAAGTGGTGCAGCTCATCGAGCGACCTGATCCCGTTGCCGGGCGTGGGGAGCTCTTGATCGCGGTCGAGGCCTATGGCATCAACCGCCCCGATGTGCTGCAGCGCAAGGGGGCGTATCCGCCGCCGGCGGGTGCCAGCGATCTGCCGGGCCTGGAGGTGGCCGGCCGGATTGTGGCTGGCGATGCGGCCGAGCTGGCTGCCGCCGGCCTCAAGCTGGGCGATGCCGTCTGCGCCTTGGTGGCTGGCGGTGGCTATGCGCAGCTGTGCGTGGCGCCGATCGCGCAATGTCTGCCGGTGCCGGCGGGCTGGAGCATGGCCGAGGCCGCCAGCCTGCCGGAGACCTTTTTCACCGTCTGGTCGAATGTGTTCGAGCGGGCGCGCCTGCAACCGGGCGAAAGCCTGCTGGTGCATGGTGGCAGCAGCGGCATCGGCGTCACGGCGGTCCAGATCGCCAAGGCGCTGGGCTCGCGGGTGCTGGTCACGGTCGGCACTGCCGACAAGGCCGAGGCCTGCCTGAAGCTGGGTGCCGATGTCGCGATCAACTACAAGACCCAGGACTTCGTCGCCGAGGTCAAGGCGGCGACCGAAGGCCGTGGCGTCGATGTGATCCTGGACATGGTGGCCGGGGCCTATGTGGAGCGTGGCGTGCAGTGCCTGGCCGACGATGGCCGCATGGTCATCATCGCGGTGCAGGGTGGGGTGGATGCCAGGTTCGATGCTGGTGCCGTGCTGCGTCGTCGGCTGACGATCAGCGGCTCGACCCTGCGGCCGCGCTCGCCGGCGTTCAAGGCCGGCATCGCCAGCGCGCTGCGTGAGCGCGTCTGGCCGCTGCTGGTGTCGCGAGCAGTTGTTCCCGTCATCTATCGCACTTTTGCTGCCGATCAGGCCGCGGCCGCCCACGGCTTGATGGAGTCGGGCGAGCATGTCGGCAAGATCGTGCTGAGCTGGTAAGTCTGGAGTAATTCGATGCGCAAGAAACTGGTCGTGGGCAACTGGAAGATGCATGGCAGCCGCGCTGCCAATGCGCTTTTGCTGGCCGGTCTGAAAGAAGCGGGGCCGTGGAGTGCCGATGTGGCGGTCTGCGTGCCGTTTCCCTACATCAGCGAAACCGCGCTGGCGTTGACCGGCGCGGCCATCGCTTTCGGTGCCCAGGATTGCTCGGCACACGAGCAGGGCGCTTACACCGGCGAAGTCTCGTCGGCGATGCTGGCCGATATTGGCTGCCGCTATGTGATCGTCGGTCATTCCGAGCGCCGTGCCTACCACCAGGAGAGCGATCAACTGGTGGCCGACAAGGCCAAGGCAGCGTTGGCGCATGGTGTGACGCCCATCGTCTGCGTCGGCGAAACGCTGGCCGAACGCGAGGCGGGGCAGACCGAGCTGGTCGTCAAGCGCCAGCTGGCGGCGGTGATCCACACGCTGACGCATTGCATCGGCGAGATCGTGCTGGCCTATGAGCCGGTCTGGGCCATCGGTACCGGGCTGACCGCCTCGCCCGAACAGGCGCAGGCGGTGCATGCGGTGCTGCGCACGCAGCTGCATGCGGCCACGCAGAAGTCCGATTCGATGCGCATTCTCTATGGTGGCAGCGTCAAGGCCGACAATGCCGCGCAGCTGTTTGCCCAGCCCGATATCGATGGCGGCCTGATCGGCGGCGCGGCCTTGAAGGCGGCGGACTTTGCCGCCATCTGCCGCGCGGCGCATTGACGAATAAACAGACATGCCGCGCCGGTGTGCGGCATCAAGAAGAATCTTTGGCGTGACTTGAGATGCAAGTTTTCATGAATCTGGTGCTGATCGTTCAGCTGCTGAGTGCGTTGACGATGATCGGCCTGGTGCTGGTGCAGCATGGCAAGGGCGCCGACATGGGCGCCTCCTTCGGCAGTGGTGCCTCGGGCAGCCTGTTCGGGGCTACCGGCAGCGCCAACTTCCTGTCGCGCAGCACGGCGATCTGCGCCACGGTGTTTTTTGCCTGCACGCTGGCGCTGGCCTATATGGGCAACCAGCGCGCCGGTGCGGCCGCCGGTGGCGAGAGCGTGCTGGACCGCGCGGCGCCGGCGAGCGCGGCGGCTTCGGGCGCTGCGGCGATTCCGGGTGCCGTGCCTGCGGCGCTGCCGGCCGCCTCCGCTGCCTCGAACTGAGCGCCTTGAGCCTCGTCATGCAGGGCGCACAAGACCGGCATGAGCTTGGCAAAATCCTTCATCAGCTCTTCAGAAGCTAGGGATTTTCGGTATAGAATTCGAGGCTGTCTGGGAGCAAACCTCAAGCCACCAGACAGTAGCGAAAGTAATTGACAGCCGTCGTGGTGAAATTGGTAGACACGCTATCTTGAGGGGGTAGTGGCGAAAGCTGTGCGAGTTCGAGTCTCGCCGACGGCACCAGATCAATCGGTTAGCATTCTTCGGGCTGGAGCCCTGAATCTGCTGATCGAAGCGCCCTGTCGCAGCGGGTATCTCCGAGGAGGCTTGCTGTAGGGGACAAGGCGGGCGCGGTCCGTAAGCGAATGATTTCGCTGGCGGCGCGCCCGTTGCTTTTTTTCGAAATTCGGCTGCGGTGCCTGGAGGTGCTGCGGTGGATCACTAGAGCGTCAACCATGAACTTGGATCAGTACCTACCCGTCATCCTCTTCATCCTGGTCGGCGCAGGCGTCGGCGTGGCGCCCCAGGTGCTGGGCTTTCTGCTCGGACCGAACCGGCCGGATCAGGCCAAGAACTCCCCTTACGAATGCGGCTTCGAGGCTTTTGAAGACGCGCGCATGAAATTCGATGTGCGCTATTACCTCGTGGCCATTCTGTTCATTTTGTTTGACCTGGAAATCGCCTTCCTGTTTCCCTGGGCTGTGTCCTTGCGCGAGATTGGTGCGGCGGGTTTCTGGGCCATGATGATTTTCCTCGGCATTCTGGTCGTGGGTTTTGCCTACGAGTGGAAAAAAGGCGCCCTGGACTGGGAATAAACAAGGCTTGACCCGAAGGCACACCCCATGGGCATCGAAGGCGTTTTGAAAGAGGGCTTTGTCACCACCTCGGTCGACAAGTTGATCAACTGGTCCAAGACCGGGTCGTTGTGGCCGATGACTTTTGGTCTGGCCTGCTGTGCGGTCGAGATGATGCATGCGGGCGCGGCCCGTTATGACATCGATCGCTTCGGCATGCTGTTCCGGCCCAGCCCGCGGCAGTCCGATCTGATGATCGTGGCCGGCACCCTGTGCAACAAGATGGCGCCGGCGCTGCGCAAGGTCTACGACCAGATGGCCGAGCCGCGCTGGGTGCTGTCGATGGGCTCCTGCGCCAACGGCGGCGGCTACTACCACTACAGCTACTCGGTGGTGCGCGGCTGCGACCGCATCGTGCCGGTCGATGTCTATGTGCCGGGCTGTCCGCCGACGGCCGAGGCGCTGCTGTACGGCATCTTGCAGCTGCAGGCCAAGATCCGCCGCGAAAACACCATCGCGCGCTGAAGGTTAGGCATTCATGAGCAAACTTGACACCCTGCAAGCCGCGCTGGAAGCAGCGCTGGGCGGCCAGATCCAGAGCCTCAAGCGCGAGTTCGGCGAGATCACCATCCAGGTGGCGGCGGCCGACTATCTGGCGGTGGCGACCACCTTGCGTGATCACGCCGAGCTGAAGTTCGAGCAGCTGATCGATCTTTGCGGCCTGGACTACAGCGACTATGGCAATGGCGGCTACGAAGGCCCACGATTTGCCGTCGCGACCCATCTGCTGTCGGTCAGCAAGAACTGGCGTGTGCGGCTGAAGGTGTTTTGCCCGGACGACGACCTGCCCCTCGTGGCGGCGCTGACGCCCATCTGGAACGCGGCCAACTGGTTCGAGCGCGAGGCGTTCGATCTCTACGGCATCATCTTCGAGGGTCATGAAGACCTGCGCCGCATCCTGACCGATTACGGTTTCATCGGCCACCCGATGCGCAAGGACTTCCCGACCTCGGGCCATGTCGAGATGCGCTACGACGCCGAGCAAAAGCGCGTGATCTACCAGCCGGTGACGATAGAGCCGCGTGAGATCACGCCGCGCATCATCCGCGAAGAAAACTACGGCGGACTCTAAACCATGGCCGAGATCAAGAACTACACCCTCAATTTCGGTCCTCAGCATCCGGCCGCCCACGGCGTGCTGCGCCTGGTGCTGGAGCTCGACGGCGAAGTGATCCAGCGCGCCGATCCGCATATCGGCCTGCTGCACCGCGCCACCGAGAAGCTGGCCGAGAGCAAGACCTACATCCAGTCGCTGCCCTATATGGACCGTCTCGACTATGTGTCGATGATGGCCAATGAGCAGGCCTACTGCCTGGCGATCGAGAAGATGCTCGGCATCGAGGTGCCGATCCGTGCGCAGTACATCCGCGTGATGTTTGCCGAGATCACCCGGCTGCTGAACCACCTGATGTGGCTGGGCGCCCACGGGCTGGACTGCGGCGCGATGAATGTGCTGATCTACGCCTTCCGCGAGCGCGAAGACCTGTTCGATATGTACGAGGCGGTGTCGGGCGCGCGCATGCATGCGGCCTACTTCCGTCCGGGCGGCGTCTACCGCGATCTGCCGGACGTGATGCCGCAGTACCAGGTCAGCAAGATCAAGAACGCCAAGACCATTGCGATGCTCAATGAGAATCGCTCGGGCTCCTTGCTGGACTTCATCGAGGACTTCTGCAAGCGTTTCCCGAAGAACGTCGACGACTACGAAACCCTGCTGACCGACAACCGCATCTGGAAGCAGCGCACCGTCGGCATCGGTGTGCTGACGCCCGAGCGCGCGCTGAACCTGGGCCTGACCGGCCCGATGCTGCGCGGCTGCGGCATCCCCTGGGACCTGCGCAAGACCCAGCCCTACGATGCCTATGCCCACATCGATTTCGATGTGCCGGTCGGCACCAACGGCGACACCTACGACCGCTATGTGGTGCGTGTCGAGGAGATGCGCCAGTCCAACCGCATCATCCAGCAATGCGTGGACTGGCTGCGCAAGAACCCCGGCCCGGTCATCACCGACAACCACAAGGTGGCGCCGCCGGCCCGTGTCGGCATGAAGTCGAACATGGAGGAGCTGATCCACCACTTCAAGCTCTTTACCGAGGGCTTCAAGGTGCCGGAGGGCGAGGCCTATGCGGCGGTCGAGCACCCGAAGGGCGAGTTCGGCATCTACATCGTCAGCGATGGCGCCAACAAGCCTTACCGCCTGAAGATCCGAGCACCGGGCTTCTCGCATCTGGCGGCGCTGGACGAGATGGCGCGCGGCCATATGCTGGCCGATGCCGTGGCCATCATCGGCACGATGGACATCGTGTTCGGCGAGATTGATCGGTGAGTGAAGCGATGAGCACTGAATACATCCTGAGCGAGGCCACGGCCGCGCGTTTCGCGCGCGAGGTGGCGAAGTACCCGAGCGATCAGAAGCAGTCGGCCGTGATGGCCTGCCTGGCCATCGTCCAGCAGGAGCTGGGCCATGTGTCGCGCTCTGCTGAGGACGCCATTGCCGCTTACCTGGGCATGCCGGCCATCGCCGTGTACGAGGTCACGACCTTCTACAACATGTACAACCAGCGTCCGCTGGGCCAGTTCAAGCTGAACGTCTGCACCAATCTGCCCTGCCAGCTGCGCGACGGCCAGCAGGCGCTCGAGCATCTGTGCAAGAAGCTTGGCGTGGATGAGGGCGGCACAACGGCCGATGGCCTGTTCACCGTGCAGAAGAGCGAATGCCTGGGCGCCTGTGCCGACGCACCGGTGATGCTGGTCAATGACCGCCAGATGTGCAGCTTCATGAGCCACCAGCGTCTCGACGAACTCGTCGACGTGCTGAAGGCCAACGCTGCGAAGAACTGAGGGAAAGCATGCTGGATCTCTCCAAGTTTCAAGCCAAGGGCAACGAAACCTGTTTCCACGACCGCCATATCGGCGCCCAGATCTATGCCGATCTGGACGGTAGCAACTGGGGTCTGAAGGACTATGTTGCGCGCGGCGGCTATCAGGCGCTGCGCAAGATCCTGAAGGGCGAGGGCACGGCCGACGGCGCGCCGATGACGTCCGATCAGGTGATCGCCGAGGTCAAGGCCTCGGGCCTGCGCGGCCGCGGTGGCGCGGGCTTCCCGACCGGCCTGAAGTGGAGCTTCATGCCGCGCCAGTTCCCCGGTGCCAAATACCTGGTCTGCAACTCGGACGAGGGCGAGCCGGGCACCTGCAAGGACCGCGACATCCTGATGTACAACCCGCACATCGTCATCGAGGGCATGGCCATTGCCGCCTTCGCGATGGGCATCAAGGTGGGCTACAACTACATCCACGGCGAGATCTTCGAGGTCTACGAGCGCTTCGAAGCGGCGCTGGAAGAAGCCCGCGCCGCCGGCTTCCTCGGTGAGCACATCCTGGGGTCGGATTTCAGCTTCCAGCTGCATGCCTTCCATGGCTTCGGCGCCTACATCTGCGGCGAGGAAACGGCGCTGCTGGAGTCGCTCGAAGGCAAGAAGGGCCAGCCGCGCTTCAAGCCGCCGTTCCCGGCCAGCTTCGGCCTGTACGGCAAGCCCACGACGATCAACAACACCGAGACCTTCGCCGCGGTGCCCTGGATCATCCGCAACGGTGGCCAGCCCTATCTGGAGATCGGCAAGCCGAACAATGGCGGCACCAAGATCTTTTCGGTCTCGGGCGATGTCGAGCGCCCCGGCAACTACGAGATCCCGCTGGGTACGCCGTTTGCCAAGTTGCTGGAACTGGCCGGTGGCGTGCGCAAGGGTCGCCAGCTGAAGGCGGTGATTCCTGGCGGCTCCTCGTCCCCGGTGCTGACCGCCGAGGTGATGATGAACTGCACGATGGACTATGACTCCATCGCCAAGGCCGGCTCGATGCTGGGCTCGGGCGCGGTCATCGTGATGGACGATTCGCGCTGCATGGTCAAGAGTCTGCTGCGCCTGTCCTACTTCTATGCGCATGAGAGCTGCGGCCAGTGCACGCCCTGCCGCGAAGGCACGGGCTGGATGCACCGCGTGGTCGAGCGCATCGCCAACGGCCAGGGCAGGGCGGAAGACATCGACTTGCTGAACTCGGTGGCCGACAACATCCAGGGCCGCACCATCTGCGCGCTGGGCGATGCTGCCGCGATGCCGGTGCGCGCGATGATCAAGAACTTCAAAAACGAGTTCGTTCATCTGATCGAACACAAAACGGCTCTGGTGCCGGCCTCGGTCTGAGGCAGGACAGGACACGACATGATTGAAATCGAACTCGACGGCCAGAAGGTGGAGGTCTTGGAGGGCAGCATGGTGATGCATGCCGCCGAGAAGGCCGGCACCTACATCCCGCATTTCTGCTATCACAAGAAGCTCTCGATCGCCGCCAACTGCCGCATGTGCCTGGTCGACGTCGAGAAGGCGCCCAAGCCCATGCCCGCCTGCGCGACGCCGGTGACCCAGGGCATGATCGTCCGCACCAAGAGCGAGAAGGCGGTCAAGGCCCAGCAGGGCGTGATGGAGTTCCTGCTGATCAATCACCCGCTGGACTGCCCGATCTGCGATCAGGGCGGCGAGTGCCAGCTGCAAGACCTGGCCGTCGGCTATGGCGGCAGCAAATCGCGCTACTCGGAAGAGAAGCGCGTGGTCTTCCACAAGAACGTCGGCCCGCTGATCTCGATGGAAGAGATGAGCCGTTGCATCCATTGCACCCGCTGCGTGCGCTTCGGCCAGGAAATCGCCGGCGTGATGGAGCTGGGTATGGCGCACCGCGGCGAGCATGCCGAGATCCAGACCTTTGTCGGCCGTTCGGTGGACTCCGAGCTGTCGGGCAATATGATCGATATCTGCCCGGTCGGCGCGCTGACCAGCAAGCCCTTCCGCTACAGCGCCCGCACCTGGGAGCTGTCGCGCCGCAAGAGCGTGTCCCCGCATGACAGCACCGGTGCCAACCTGATCGTCCAGGTCAAGGGCAAGCAGGTGATGCGCGTCGTGCCGCTGGAGAACGAGGCCGTCAACGAATGCTGGATCGCCGACCGCGACCGCTTCTCCTATGAATCGCTGAACAGCGACCAGCGCCTGAGCGCGCCGATGATCAAGCAGGGCGGCGCCTGGAAGACGGTCGACTGGAGCACGGCGCTCGAGTACGTGGCCAACGGCCTGAAGCTGGTGCGCGCCGAGCATGGCGCCGCCGCCATCGGTGCGCTGGGCTCGGCCCACAGCACGATCGAAGAGCTGCACCTGCTGGCTTCGCTGGTGCGCGGCCTGGGCAGCGACAACATCGACCACCGCCTGCGCCATGCCGACTTCGCCAATGTGGCCGAGTCCGGCCAGGCGCGCTGGCTGGGCAGCCCGATTGCTGCGCTGTCCGAGCTGGACCGTGCGCTGGTGATCGGCTCCTCGCTGCGCAAGGACCATCCGCTGTTTGCCCAGCGCCTGCGCCAGGCGACCCGCCGTGGCGCCCAGGTGCTGAGCCTGAACGCCAGCGAAGACGACTGGCTGATGCCGGTCGCGGCCCGCATCACGGTGGCACCGAGCGCCTGGCTGCAGTCGCTGGCCGACGTCGCCGCTGCGATCTCGGCCAGCACCGGCGCTGCCGCTCCGGCCAGCGGCGAAGCGACCGAGGCGGCCAAGGCCATCGCGGCCGCGCTGCTGTCCGGCGCCCGCAAGGCCGTGCTGCTGGGCAATGCGGCCGCCCAGCATCCGCAGGCTGCCAGCCTGCTGGTGCTGGCCAACTGGATCGCCGCCCAGACCGGCGCCAGCGTCGGCTATCTGAGCGAAGCCGCTAACACGGTCGGCGCCCAGCTGGCCCGCGCGCTGCCGCAGCAAGGCGGCCTGAATGCCGGCCAGATGCTGGGCGGCGAGGCACTGAAGGCGGTGCTGCTGCTGAACACCGATCCGGTGCTCGACAGCGCCAACGCCGCTGCCGCCGCCAAGGCCCTGGCTGCGGCCGAGATGGTCGTCGTGATGAGCCCCTTCAAGAGCGGTCTGGAGTATGCGGACGTGCTGTTGCCGACCGCACCGTTCACCGAGACCTCGGGCACCTTCGTCAACGCCGAGGGCAGGGCGCAGAGCTTTGTCGGCGTCGTGCCGCCGCTGGCCGAGACCCGTCCGGGCTGGAAGATCCTGCGCGTACTGGGCAATCTGCTGGCGCTCGAGGGCTTCGGCTACGAGAGTTCGGAGCAGGTGCGCAACGAGGTGCTGGGCGTCGGCGCCGATCTGGGCGCGCGCCTGAGCAATGCCTCGTCGGCCACCGTGCAGACGGCCGCTGCGCCCGCTGGCATCGAGCGCCTGGCACCGGTGCCCATCTATGCGGCCGACGCGCTGGTGCGCCACTCAACCTCGCTGCAGCTGACGGCCGATGCGCGCGGCGCCGCGGTGGCCGGTCTGCCCAAGCAGCTCTGGGAACAACTGGGCCTGGCGGACGGTGCGCGTGTGCGCATCACGCAGGAGGGCGCCGGCGCAGCCGAGCTGCCGGCCCGGCTGGAAGCGGGCCTGGCGGCCAACACGCTGCGGGTGCCGGCCGGTCTGGTGGAAACAGCGGCCCTGGGTGCGATGTTCGGCACCCTGACGGTCAGCAAGGCCTGAGGCGACGAGGACAATAATGATTGAATCCCTCTACCAAGGCGGCGCTGCGCTGCTGGGCGGCTTCTGGCCGGTGCTCTGGAGCCTGATCAAGATCATCGCGGTGGTCGCGCCGCTGATGATTTGCGTGGCCTATCTGACGCTCTGGGAGCGCAAGGCCATCGGCTGGTCGCAGATCCGCCCGGGCCCGAACCGCGTCGGCCCCTACGGCCTGCTGACCCCGATCGCCGATGCGGTGAAGCTGATCTTCAAGGAGATCATCGTTCCGACGGCGGCCAACAAGGGCCTGTTCTTCCTTGGCCCCATCATGACCATCATGCCGGCGCTGGCGGCCTGGGCCGTTGTGCCTTTCGGCCCCGATGCGGCCGTGGCCAATGTCAATGCCGGCCTGCTGTTCCTGATGGCCATCACCTCGCTGGAGGTCTACGGCGTGATCATCGCCGGCTGGGCCTCGAACTCGAAGTACGCCTTCCTGGGCGCGCTGCGCGCCTCGGCCCAGATGGTGTCCTACGAAATCGCGATGGGCTTCTGCCTGGTGGTCGTGCTGATGGTGTCGGGCAGCATGTACATGACGGACATCGTCGTGCTGCAGACCAAGGGCATGTTCGCCGACATGGGCCTGACCTTCCTGTCCTGGAACTGGCTGCCGCTGCTGCCTATCTTCGTCGTCTACTTCATCTCCGGCCTGGCCGAGACCAACCGTCACCCCTTTGACGTGGTCGAGGGTGAATCGGAAATCGTCGCCGGCCACATGATCGAGTACTCGGGCATGTCCTTCGCGATGTTCTTCCTGGCCGAGTACGCCAATATGATCCTGGTCTCGGCCCTGGCTGTGATCCTGTTCCTGGGCGGCTGGTCGGCACCGATTTCCTTCAGCCTTCTGGGCATGGAAACGCCGAGCTTCATCCAGAACACGATGGCGCTCTGGAACTGGGCCTGGCTGTTCGGCAAGACCTTTGTTGTCGTGACCATGTTCCTGTGGGTCCGTGCCACTTTCCCGCGCTTCCGCTACGACCAGATCATGCGTCTGGGCTGGAAGATCTTCATTCCCGTGACTCTGATCTGGCTGGTCGTCGTTGGCCTGTGGATCCAGTCTCCGTTCAATATCTGGAAGTGACGTCATGAAGGCCCCTACGTTCACTTTGTTCACTGCCCCCCGAGGGGGAGCTTGCCTCCTCGAGGCGGCTCAGCGGAGTCAGCAATGAGCTCCTTCAGCCATTTCGTCAAGAGCTTCATGCTCACCGAGCTGTTCAAGGGCATGGCCCTGACCGGCCGGCATTTCCTGTCGCGCAATATCACGGTGCAGTTCCCGGAAGAGAAGACACCGCTGTCGCCGCGCTTCCGCGGCCTGCATGCGCTGCGCCGTTACGAGAACGGCGAAGAGCGCTGCATCGCCTGCAAGCTCTGCGAGGCCGTCTGCCCGGCGATGGCCATCACGATCGAGAGCGATGTGCGTGAGGACGGTTCGCGTCGCACCACGCGCTACGACATCGATCTGACCAAGTGCATCTTCTGCGGCTTCTGCGAGGAAAGCTGCCCGGTGGACTCCATCGTCGAGACCTCGATCTTCGAATACCACGGCGAAAAGCGTGGCGATCTGTACTTCACCAAGGACATGCTCCTGGCCGTCGGCGACCGCTACGAAAAAGAAATCGCAGCCCAAAAGGAGGCCGACGCCAAGTACCGCTGAGGCCTTGCACCCGCTGCTCCAGCGGGTGTGTGTCTGAAGCTGTGCCTGCTGGAACCCCATGGATACCATCACCGCGCTGTTCTATGTTTTCTCGGCCGTCCTTCTGGGCGCGGCGTTTCGCGTCATCACGGCGCGATCCACCGTGCACTCGGCCCTGTTCCTGATCCTGGCCTTCTTCAATGCCTCCTGCATCTGGATGCTGCTGAAGGCCGAGTTCCTGGCCATCACCCTGGTGCTGGTCTATATCGGCGCCGTGATGGTGCTGTTCCTCTTCGTCGTGATGATGCTGGACATCAACTCCGATGAAGGGGCCAGCGCAATTCGCGAGGGCTTCTGGAAGCATCTGCCGCTGGCCGGCCTGGTCGGCGCGCTGATCGCGCTGGAGATGGCGGCCGTGCTGATGGGCGGTTTCCGCCTGACCGAGGCCGCACCGCTGAGCGAAGCCGCAGTCAAGCTGGGCAATACCAAGCTGCTGGGCATCGCGATCTACACGCAGTACCTGTATCCGCTGCAGATCGCGGCCGTGCTGCTGCTGGTGGCCATCATCGCGGCGATCGCACTGACCCTGCGCCGCCGCAAGGACTCGCGCAGCCAGGACGCCTCGGAGCAGGTCAAGGTCACGAAGGCGCAGCGCCTGCGCATCGTCAAGATGGCACCGACGGTGGAGCAAGCCGCCACCCCGGCCGCCGACAACACGCAAGGAGGCGCATGATGCTGGCGCTCACGCTTGGCCATTTCCTGACCCTGGGCGCGATCCTGTTCGCGCTGTCGGTGATCGGCATCTTCCTGAACCGCAAGAACCTGATCGTGCTGCTGATGGCGATCGAGCTGATGCTGCTGGCGGTCAACCTGAACTTTGTCGCCTTCTCCCACTATCTGGGTGATATGGCCGGCCAGGTCTTTGTGTTCTTCATCCTGACCGTGGCGGCCGCCGAGTCGGCCATCGGCCTGGCGATCCTGGTCGTGCTGTTCCGCAACCGCGCCAGCATCAATGTGGAAGAACTGGACGCCTTGAAGGGCTGATGACTATGTCCGCAACACTTTCACAAAACATGCTGCTGGCGGTGCCGCTGGCACCCCTGGTCGGCGCGATCGCGGCCGGCTTCTTCGGCAAGCAGATCGGCCGTCGTGGCGCTCACAGCATCACCATCCTGGGCGTACTGATCTCCTTCATCATCTCGGCGATGGTGCTGAAGTCGGTCGCCATCGACGGCGCCCGCTTCAACCAGACCATCTACGAATGGATGGTCATCGGCGGCCTGAAGATGGAGGTCGGCTTCCTGGTCGACGGCCTGACCGCGATGATGATGTGCGTCGTGACCTTTGTGTCGCTGATGGTGCACATCTACACCATCGGCTATATGGAAGAGGATCCTGGCTACCAGCGCTTCTTCAGCTACATCTCGCTGTTCACCTTCTCGATGCTGATGCTCGTGATGAGCAACAACATGCTGCAGCTGTTCTTCGGCTGGGAGGCGGTGGGCCTGGTGTCGTATCTGCTGATCGGCTTCTGGTACACCAAGCCGACCGCGATCTTCGCGAACATGAAGGCCTTTCTGGTCAACCGGGTCGGCGACTTCGGCTTCATCCTGGGCATCGGCCTGCTGGTGGCCTACGGCGGCTCGCTGAACTATGGCGAGACCTTTGCCAAGGCCAATGAGCTGGCGCAGATCAAGTTCAACGCCCCGCTGTGGGGCTCGGACTGGATGATGCTCAGCGTCGCCTGCATCTGCCTGTTCATCGGCGCGATGGGCAAGAGCGCGCAGTTCCCGCTGCATGTCTGGCTGCCCGACTCGATGGAAGGCCCGACCCCGATCTCCGCGCTGATCCATGCCGCGACCATGGTGACGGCCGGCATCTTCATGGTGGCCCGCATGTCGCCGCTGTTCGAGCTCAGCGACACGGCACTGAACTTCGTGCTGGTGATCGGCGCGATCACCGCGCTGTTCATGGGCTTTCTGGGCATCATCCAGAACGACATCAAGCGTGTCGTCGCCTACTCGACGCTGTCGCAGCTGGGCTATATGACGGTGGCGCTGGGTGCCTCGGCCTACTCGGTCGCGGTCTTCCACCTGATGACGCACGCCTTCTTCAAGGCTCTGCTGTTCCTCGGCGCCGGCTCGGTCATCATCGGCATGCACCATGATCAGGACATCCGCAATATGGGCGGCCTGCGCAAGTACATGCCCATCACCTGGATCACCGCCTTGCTGGGCTCGCTGGCCCTGATCGGCACGCCGTTCTTCGCGGGTTTCTACTCGAAGGACAGTATCATCCTGGCGGTCCAGGCCAGCACGCTGCCGGGCGCGAGCTTCGCCTATTTCGCGGTGGTGGCCGGCGTCTTCGTGACGGCCTTCTATAGCTTCCGCATGTATTTCCTGGTCTTCCACGGCAAGGAAAACTTCCACCACAAGCCTTTCCCGGGCGAGCACGATCATCATGATGACCACGGTCATCACGAGCCGCACACCCCGCACGAATCGCCCTGGGTGGTGACCGCGCCGCTGGTGCTGCTGGCCATCCCCTCGGTAGTGATCGGTTTCCTGGCGATCCAGCCGATGCTGTTCGGCGATTTCTTCAAGGACGCCATCATCGTCAACACGGCGGCGCATCCGGCCATGGCCTCGTTGGCCGAGCACTTCCATGGCGCGGTGGCGATGGCCACTCACGGCTTCGTGACCCTGCCGTTCTGGCTGGCCGTGGCCGGTGTCGTGACCGCCTATCTGTTCTACATGGTCTGGCCGGCGGTTCCGGTGGCTCTGGGCAAGATCCTGCGCCCGCTGGTCATCGTGCTTGAGAACAAGTACTTCATGGACTGGTTCAACGAGAACGTGCTGGCCCGCGCCGCGCGCGGTCTCGGCCTGGCCGCCTGGAAGGGCGGCGATCAAGGCATCATCGACGGCCTCTTGATCAATGGCTCGGCCCGGAGCATCGGCGGTATCGCCGGCCTGGTGCGCCGCGTTCAGACCGGCCATCTGTATTGGTATGCCCTGGTGATGATTCTGGGCGTGATCGGCCTGATGAGCTGGCAGCTGTGGCCCTATATAGGCCCTCAATTCAGAGCCCTGGCGGGTCTGTGAGCAAGGGCGGAGAAAAATAATGGGATTGTTGAGTCTTGCCATCTGGTTGCCCATCTTCAGCGGCCTTGCGCTGCTGGCCTTGGGACGTGAGAACCAGGCCACCACCGCCCGCTGGATGGCGCTGATCGCCGCCTTGGCGAGCTTCGCGGTGACCGTGCCGCTGATCACCGGCTTCGATACCTCGACGGCCGCGATGCAGTTCAGCGAGAAGCTGGCCTGGATCGAACGCTTCAACGTGATGTACCACCTGGGGGTCGACGGCCTCTCGATGTGGTTCGTGCCGCTGACGGCCTTCATCACGGTGATCGTCGTGATCGCCGCCTGGGAGGTGATCGAGGAGCGCGTCCACCAGTACATGGGCGCCTTCCTGATCCTGTCGGGTCTGATGGTCGGCGTGTTCTCCGCGCTGGACGGCCTGCTGTTCTACGTGTTCTTCGAGGCGACGCTGATCCCGATGTACATCATCATCGGCGTCTGGGGCGGCGCCAACCGCGTCTACGCCGCCTTCAAGTTCTTCCTCTACACGCTGGCCGGTTCGCTGTTGATGCTGATCGCGCTGCTGTACCTGTATTTCCAGTCCGGCGGCTCCTTCGACATCCAGACCTGGCACAAGCTGCCGCTGCCGATGACGGCCCAGACCCTGCTGTTCTTCGCCTTCCTGGCGGCCTTCGCGGTCAAGGTGCCGATGTGGCCGGTGCACACCTGGCTGCCTGATGCCCACGTCGAGGCGCCTACCGGCGGCTCGGTGGTGCTGGCCGCCATCATGCTGAAGCTCGGTGCCTATGGCTTCCTGCGCTTCTCGATGCCGATCGCGCCCGACGCTGCCCACCACTGGTCCTGGGTCATCATCGCGATGTCGCTGATCGCGGTGGTCTACATCGGCCTGGTCGCCCTGGTGCAGAAGGACATGAAGAAGCTGGTGGCCTATTCGTCCATCGCCCATATGGGCTTCGTGACGCTGGGCTTCTTCATCTTCAACGAGCTGGGCGTGGCTGGCGGCCTGGTACAGATGATCTCGCACGGCTTCGTCTCCGGCGCGATGTTCCTGTGCATCGGCGTGCTCTACGACCGCGTGCATTCGCGTGAGATCGCGGCCTATGGCGGCGTGGTCAACACCATGCCCAAGTTTGCGGCCTTTGCGCTGTTCTTCGCGATGGCCAACTGCGGCCTGCCCGCTACCGCCGGCTTTGTCGGCGAGTGGATGGTGATCATCGGCACGGTGCAGTACGACTTCTGGCTCGGCGCGATCGCCGCCACCGCGCTGATCTTCGGCGCCGCCTACACGCTGTGGATGTACAAGCGCGTCTACTTCGGCCCGATGACCAATGACAATGTGCGCGCGCTGACCGACATCAATGCGCGTGAATTCCTGATGCTGGCCGTGCTGGCCCTCGCCACGCTGTTCATGGGCCTCTACCCCAAACCCTTCACCGACGTGATGCAGGTTTCGGTGACCGAGCTGCTCAAGCATGTGGCCACCAGCAAGCTGGGTGGAGTCTGAGATGGGCCAAGCAACAATGACGACTATGAACTGGCTCGCGGTTTATCCCGAAATCATCCTGCTGGCCATGGCCTGCGTCGTGGCCATGGTGGACCTGTGGGTCACCGACCCGGCACGCCGCCCGACTTACTGGCTGACCCAGCTGACCCTGGTGGTCGTCGGCGCCATGCATCTGAATGCCTTCAATGGCGGCATCACCGAATCGGCGATGCAGGGCATGGTGGTGTCCGACCCGATGGGCCATCTGCTGGGCTTCTTCGCCTGCATCGCGACCTTCGTCACCCTGGTCTATGCGCGCCCCTATGCGGCCGAGCGCGAGATCCTGAAGGGCGAGCTGTTCACGCTGAGCCTGTTCTCCCTGCTGGGCATCATGGTGATGCTGCAGGCCCACAACTTCCTGGTGCTCTATCTCGGCCTGGAACTGATGAGCCTGTCGCTGTATGCGCTGGTGGCGCTGCGTCGTGACCATGCGGTCTCGACCGAAGCGGCGATGAAGTACTTTGTGCTCGGCGCGCTGGCCAGCGGCTTCCTGCTCTACGGCCTGTCGATGATGTACGGCGCCACCGGCTCGCTGCACATCCCGCAGGTGTTCGACGTGATCGCCACCGGCGCGCCGAACAAGTCGGTGCTGGTGTTCGGCGTGGTCTTCGTGGTGGCCGGTCTTGCCTTCAAGCTGGGCGCGGCCCCCTTCCATATGTGGGTGCCTGACGTCTACCAGGGTGCGCCGACGGCGGTGACCCTGCTGATCGGCGCCGCACCCAAGCTGGCGGCGTTCGCGATCACGATCCGCCTGCTGGTGGAGGGCATGCTGGGCCTGGCCTTCGATTGGCAGCAGATGCTGATCGTGCTGGCCGTGGTGTCGTTGGTGATCGGCAATCTGGCGGCCATTGCGCAGAGCAATCTCAAGCGCATGCTGGCCTACTCGACGATTGCGCAGATGGGCTTCATGCTGCTGGCGATGGCCTCGGGCGTGATCGGCGACAACCATGCCGGCATGGCCAATGCCTACAGCTCGGCGCTGTTCTATTCGGTCACCTATGTGCTGACGACCCTGGGTACCTTCGGCATGATCCTGCTGCTGTCGCGCCAGGGCCATGAGGCCGAGGAGATCAAGGACCTGGCCGGCCTGGCCAAGCGCAGCCCCTGGTTCGCGCTGGTGATGACCATCTTCATGTTCTCGCTGGCCGGCATCCCGCCGACGGCGGGTTTCTATGCCAAGCTGGCCGTGCTGCAAGCCATGGTCACCACCGGTTCCCAGCTCTATCTGGCGTTGGCTGTGTTTGCCGTTGTGCTGTCGCTGGTGGGCGCTTATTACTACCTGCGCGTCATCAAGGTGATGTTCTTCGATGAGCCCACCGATCGCTCGCCACTGAGTGCTCCGGCCGATGTGCGCGCGGTGATGTCGCTCAATGGCGCCGCCGTGCTGGTGTTCGGTCTGCTGCCCGGCGGCCTGATGGCCATGTGCGGCACCGCCATCGTCAAGCTGCTGGCTCCCTGACGCGCCGCGCTGAATGGATCAGTCCGCTGCCGTCTGGCTGGTGCTGCTTGTCGCGGTGATCGCGGCCAATGCGCCGTACTTCAGCAACCGCGTGTTGCTGCTGGGCCCCAGGCGCGCGGCCAAGCCCTTTGGCTGGCGGGCGCTGGAGCTCTTGCTGCTGGCCCTGCTGACCCTGGGCCTGGGCTTCGCGCTGGAGTCTTACCAGGGCCAGCGCCAGCCGCAGGGCTGGGAGTTCTATGCGGCCGCGCTGTGCCTGTTCATCACGCTGGGTTTCCCCGGCTTTGTCTGGTGTTATCTGCGGCGGGGTCGACATGGCGGCTGAGGACAAGCACAAGGACGAGGCGCTGCGCGAGCTGCAGCTCGATTCGACCCAGGTCTACCGCGGCCACTTCCTCGATGTGCGCCGAGACCGCATCCGCCTGCCTGACGGCGCCGAGGCCGCGCGCGAGTACATCGTCCATCCCGGTGCGGTGATGGTCGTGCCCCTGCTCGACGACGGCCGGCTGCTGATGGAGCGCCAGTACCGCTACCCGATGGGCCGTGTGATGCTGGAGTTTCCGGCCGGCAAGCTCGATGCCGGCGAGGCGCCGCTGCGCTGCGCTCAGCGCGAGCTGCTGGAGGAAACCGGCTACACCGCGCGCGAAGGGGCCCATGCCGGCGTGCGGCACCCCGCGATCGCCTCTTCCGCCGCGGGCATCGCGATCTTCTTCGCGCGCGGCCTGACGGCCGGCGAGCGCCGTCTCGACGAGGGTGAGTTCCTCGATCTGGTCACCCACACGCCGGCCGAGCTCGACGCGCTGGCCGCCAGCGGCGCGATGACCGATGCCAAGACCCTGATCGGCCTGCTGTGGCTGCAGCGCTGGCAGGCCGGTGCATGGGTATTGGACTGGCAGCCGGCAGCCTGACGCCGGCCTGCCTATCATCGCGGCATGCTTGTCTTGAATCTGTCATGCAATCGGGAGCACCGCTTCGAAGGCTGGTTCGGCTCCGCCGATGATTTCGAAGCGCAGCTGGGCCGCGGCTTGGTCGGCTGCCCGGTCTGCGCGTCCACCGAGGTGCAGCGCCTGCCCAGCGCGCCGCGCCTGAACGTCTCGCATCTGCGCGGGCCGGCCGCCGAGCCCAAGCCGGCTCAGTCGCCCGTCGATCCGCAGCAGCAGCTCCAGCAGGCCGCCCTGCAGGCCGTCCAGCAACTGCTGGCCCGCACCGAGGATGTCGGCGAGCGCTTTGCCGAAGAGGCCCGCCGCATCCACTACGGCGAGGTCGAGCAGCGCGGCATCCGCGGCCGCGCCAGCCGCGAGGAAGCGGTGGCCCTGGCCGACGAGGGCATTGCGGTGATGGCACTGGCCGTGCCCGAGTCGCTCAAGGGTACGCTGCAGTAGCACGCGGCTCGGCGGCCAGGATCGCCGCCTGTCCGCTGTTTTCGCTGTTCAGCGGTGCAAAGCTTGCGTTTGTCGCAGCGGGCTGGGCCGGCCGCGTCCAGCGTGGCAAGATTCCCGGGTTGTGCGCTTCATGGGAGGCGCTCGCAAAACAATACCGGAGCCCTCTAGATGATGCGCCATCGCCTGCCAGCCCTTGTCCTCGTCAGCTCTTTGATGCTTCTGCTGGGCGCCTGCGGCAAGCCCGGCGCCGACGGCGCGGGCACCGCCCAGGCGGCCAAGGCACCCGCCGCCGCCAAGCCGCTGTTGCTGTCCACTGAGGACCTGCAGGCCATGGGCTTGTCGACCTATGCCAGCGGCCCGGTGATCACCGGTTCGGTCCAGCCGGAGAAGCGCGCCGACCTGCGCGCCGAGGTGCAGGCCATGGTGTTGCAGGTGTTCAAGGAGAACGGCGAGAAGGTGCGGCGCGGCGATCTGCTGGTGCGGCTGGACGACAGCGCGATCCGCGAAACCCTGTCCTCGGCCGAGCAGGCGGCGCGTGCCGCCGCGCAAAGCTTCGAGCAGGCCGAGCGCCAGTTCCAGCGCATGAAGACCCTGCAGGCCCAGGGCATGAGCTCGATGCAGGCGATGGAAGACGCCGAGATCCGCCGCAACAGCGCCCAAAGCGAGCTGGTGGAAGCCAAGGCGCGCGCCGCCACCGCCCGCCAGCAGCTGCAGCGCACCGAGGCCCGCGCGCCGTTTGACGGCATCGTCGCGGACCGCAAGGTCTCGGCCGGCGATACCGCCCAGATCGGCAAGGAGCTGGTCAAGGTGATTGACCCGAGCAGCATGCGTTTCGAAGGCCTGGTCTCGGCCGACCGCATGAGCGAACTGAAGGTTGGCCAGACGGTCTTCTTCAAGGTCAACGGCTATACCCAGTCCGATTTCGAGGGCAAGGTGCGGCGCATCGCGGCGGCCGCAAACCCCACCACGCGCCAGGTCGAGGTGCTGGTCGATTTCGCCGGCGAACAGCAGCCCGACGTGGCAGGCCTCTACGCCGAGGGCCGGGTGCAGAGCCAGAGCACCAGCGCGCTGATGCTGGCCGATGGTGCGATCCAGCGCGAGGGCGACCAGGCCTATGTCTGGCGCGTGCAGGACGGCAAGCTGAACCGGGTGGCCGTCAAGCTGGGCGAGCGCGACGAGCGCCAGGGGCTCTACCAGGTCAGTGTCGGCCTCAAGCCGGGCGACCAGGTGCTGCGCCATCCGAACAACGCCCTGAGCGAAGGGCGTGCGGTGGAGCTTGCCAAGCCGGCGGCCGCATCGGCGTCGACGAGCCGGGGAGGCTGAGATGTTTCTCTCCAACTTCAGCGTCAAGAAGCCGGTCGCGACCATCGTCATCATCATCAGCCTGATGTGCCTGGGGCTGCTGGCGCTCAACAAGCTGCGCGTCAACCAGATTCCCGATGTCGAGGAGCCGGTGCTGGTGGTCAGCATTAATTATCCGGGCGCCTCGCCCGAGACGGCCGAGCGCGAGATCGTCAACCGCATCGAGAAGTCGCTGCAGAGCATTGCCGGTGTCAAGGAGGTGCGTGCTACTGCGAACGAGGGCAGCGCCCAGATGGTGCTGATCTTCAACTTCGACAAGAACATGATCGAGGCGGCCGATGAGGTGCGCAACGCCATCGGCGCGGTGCGGCACAAGCTGCCGCTGGAAATGCGCGAGCCGGTGCTGCAGCGCTTCGATCCCTCATCCCAGCCCATCATGCAGCTGGCGCTGTCGTCCAACAGCCAGAGCCATGCCGAGATCTCGCGCCTGGCCGAGGATCAGCTGGCCGACAAGTTCCGCGCCATCAATGGCGTCGCCACGGTCGAGGTCAACGGCGCTCTGAGCCGCGAGCTGTCGGTGCTGCTGCATGCTCAGAAGCTGCGCGAATTCAATGTCTCGGTCACCGAGGTGGTCAACGCGCTGCGCAGCCAGAACACCACCGCGCCGGTTGGCAAGGTGCGCGGCAGCATGCAGGATCAGAGTATCCGGCTGCTGGGGCGCATCGAGTCGCCGGCCGAGTTCGAGCAGATCGTCGTCAAGCGCCAGGGCGAGCAGTTGGTGCGTCTGGGCCAGGTGGCCAGCATCCGCGACGGCTTCGCCGAACGTCAGAGCATCAGCGTGCGCAACGGCCACCCGAATGTGGGCCTGTCCGTGACGCGCTCCCGCGATGCCTCGACCGTGGCGGTGGCCAACGAGATCCGCAAGCTGGTCGAGGCGACGGCCAAGACCCTGCCGGTCGGCACCACGCTGGAGGTCACGCAGGATGGTGGCGAGGATGCCGAGAACAGTCTCTACAACGTGATCCATGCTCTGGTGTTCGGCGCCGGCCTGACCATTCTGGTCGTCTATGTGTTCCTAAACTCCTGGCGCTCGACCCTGATCACCGCCTTGTCGCTGCCGACCTCGGTGGTGGCCGCCTTCATCGCGGTCTGGCTGTGCGGCTTCACGCTGAACTTCATGAGCCTGCTGGGTCTGTCGCTGGCCATCGGCGTGCTGATCGATGACGCCATTGTGGTGCGCGAGAATATCGTGCGCCATATGGAGCGCGGCGCTGATCGGCGCAGCGCGGCACTCAATGGCACGGCCGAGATCGGCATGGCCGTGGCCGCCACCACCTTCTCCATCGTCGCTGTCTTTGTGCCGGTGGCCTTCATGCCCGGTGTCTCGGGCGAGTGGTTCCGGCCCTTCGGTCTGACCGTCGTCGCCTCGGTGCTGGTCAGCCTGTTCATCTCCTTCACGCTGGATCCGATGCTGTCGGCGTACTGGGGCGACCCTCCGGGCCATCACGAGGCGCCGAAGAAGGGCTTGTCGCTTTACTTGCAGCGTTTCAATGACTGGTTCGACCACCAGGCCGATCGCTATGGCCAGGTGATCGCCTGGGCCCTGCATCACCGGCGCTGGATGGCCTTCTTCGCGGTGCTGAGCTTTGTGCTGGCGATCGCGCTGCAGGTCAAGTTCGGCGGCTCCAGCTTCCTGCCAGCGTCTGATGCCGGCACCATCGCCGTCGAGGTGCGCACCCCGGCCAGTTCCAGCCTTGAGTACTCGAAGCTGAAGATGGAGGCCGCCGCCAAGCTGGCACGCGAGATTCCCGAGACCAAGGCCACCAACAGCCAGGTCAATGTCAGCGGCGGCCGCATCTATGTGGACCTGGGCAAGAGCACTGAGCGCAAGCGCTCGGCCGCCGAGATTGCCAAGGACCTACGCGAGCGTGTGTCCCGCCTGGTCGGCGCCGAGTACGTGGTGCTGGACGATCTGAACAATGGTGCACAGAAGCCGGTGCAGATTCGTTTCTCCGGGGAGGACTCGCGCAAGCTGCTAGCGATCACCAACGACTACATGGCCAAGCTGCGTCAGGTGCCCGGCGCGGTGGACGTGGGCCTGTCCGAGCAGGACCCGCAGGATGAGTTGCAGATCGAGCTGAATCGCGGCTTGGCCAACTCGCTGGGTATCTCGGTCGGCGATGCCGCCAATGCCTTGCGCGTGGCCTTTGCCGGTGTTGAGGTCGGCGACTGGGTCGACCCCAGCGGCGAGACCCGCGATGTGGCGGTGCGTCTGGCGCCGGAGGACCGGGTTGACGCCAGCAATATCGAGCGCCTGCCGATCACCGTGGCCGGCAGCGGCATGATGGTGCCGCTGGAGCAGATCGCCACTGTGACCATGGGTAAGGGCCCGTCAAAGATCCAGCATGCCGACGGCAAGCGCATGATCGCGGTCTCGGCCAATGCCCAGGGCCGCTCGGCCGGCGAGGTGACGGCCGATGCGGTCAAGCTGGCCAAGTCCATCCAGTTCCCGCCCGGCTATGGCATCGAGCTGGCCGGCGCCTCGGCCGATCAGGAAGAGGTCTTCGGCGCGATGGCCGTGGCCCTGGCCTCGGGCATTGGCCTGATGTATCTGATCCTGGTGATGCAGTTCGGCTCCTTCACCGCGCCCTTGGGCGTGATGCTGTCGCAGCCGCTGTCGCTGATCGGTGTCGTCGTCGCCTTGCTGCTGACCGGCGGCACGCTGAACCTGATGAGCTTCATCGGCATCATCATGCTGGCCGGCCTGGTGGCGAAGAACGCGATCCTGCTGCTGGACGCGGCGCGCCAGGAGGAGGCCAAGGGCGTGCCCCGCGAGGAGGCGCTGATGCATGCCGGCCGCATGCGCTTCAGGCCCATCCTGATGACCACCTTTGCCCTGGTGGCCGGCATGCTGCCGGTGGCCATCGGCGTGGGCGAGGGCGGCGAGTTCTATCGGCCGATGGCGGTGGCCATCATCGGCGGCACCATCACTTCGACCTTTCTGACCCTGCTGATGGTGCCGAGCTTCTACGACAGCATCGAGATCGCCAAGGACCGCATGATCGCCAAGTTCGGTCGCCGCGAGGCCCGCTGGAACACCGCCGTGGCCTTCACGCTGACCTTTGTCGAGGCCGTCCTGACCCTGCTGATGCTGCGCTTCATCTTCCGCATGGTGATGAAGCTGGTCGACCGGCTGCGCGGCCGCCGCCCTGCGGTCACGCAGCCTCAGGGAGCCGACTGAGGACGGCTGGGGCCTACAGCACGCGGCCCGGATTCATCAGGCCCTGGGGATCCAGGGCCTTTTTTATCGCCCGCATCAGGCCCAGCGCGACCGGGCTCTTGCGCTCGGCCAGCTCCTCCCGCTTGAGCTGGCCGATGCCGTGCTCGGCCGAGATCGAGCCGCCCTGGGCCAGCACCGCGTCATAGACGATGTGGTTGATCGCCGCCTCATGCTCGCGCAGGAAGTCGGCGGCGGCCACGCCCTCGGGGGCCTGCACGTTGTAATGCAGATTGCCGTCGCCCAGATGGCCGAAGTCCACCATGCGCACGCCGGGGAAGGCGGCCGCCAGCGCCGCATCGGTGGCGATCACGAAGGCGGGGATGCGAGACACCGGCAGTGCGATGTCGTGCTTGATGTTCAGGCCTTCCTCGACCTGGGCCAGCGGTATCGATTCGCGCAGATGCCAGAGCCCGTGCGACTGCTCCAGGCTCTCGGCCACCGCTGCGTCGCTGATGAGTTCGGACTCCAGCGCCTGTTCCAAGAGGCCCTCGAACATCGTGCGGGCATGGGCCTCGCTCTCGGTGTCGGACAGCTCCAGCAGCACGGTCCAGGGGCTGGGCGGCAGCGGCTGGCGCAGCTGCGGGAAATGCTTGCGCACCAGGTCCAGCGAGAACTGGTTCATCAGCTCGAAGCCCGTCAGGCCCGCGCCGAGCCGCGCCTGGGCCAGGCTCAGCAGCGCCACGGCCGCCTCCAGCGTGTCGCAGGCGGCCAGCGCCGTCATGCGCGCGGCCGGCCGGGGGTAGAGCTTCAGGGTCGCGGCGGTGATCACGCCCAAGGTGCCTTCGCTGCCGATGAAGAGATCGCGCAGGTCGTAGCCGGTGTTGTCCTTGCGCAGGCCCGACAGGCCTTCCCAGACCTCGCCGGCCGACGTGACGACCTCCAGGCCCAGGCACAGATCGCGCGCATTGCCGTAGCGCAGCACCTGGGTGCCGCCGGCATTGCTGGCCAGATTGCCACCAATCGTGCAGCTGCCCTCGGCGGCCAGGCTCAGCGGGAACAGCAAGCCGGCGCCGGCCGCCGCCTCCTGTACCGTCTGCAGCACGCAGCCGGCCTCCACCGTCATCGTCAGATTGGCCGCATCGATGGCGCGCACCTTGTTGAGCCGGGCCAAGCTCAGCAGGACTTGTGTGCCGCTGGCGTCGGGCGTCGAGCCGCCGACCAGGCCGGTATTGCCGCCCTGCGGCACCAGGCTGACGCCGTGGGTGGCGCACAGGCGCACGACGGCGGCCACTTCGGCCGTGTTGCCGGGGCGGACCACGGCCAGCGCGCGGCCGGGAAAGCGGCGGCGCCAATCCATCTCGTAGGCCGACAGATCGCCCTCGACCAGGACCTGGGAGGCGCCCAGGGCCTCCCGCAACTCGTTCAGCAGATTCATGGTGTGGCGGCCTGCTTGGCCGCGTTCAGACGTTGACGGACATGCATCGCGCAGGCGACGAAGATCAGGCTGGAGAGCAGCAGCTCGGCCCAGGCCAGCGGCACCGAGGGGCCGACATCGCTGGTGGCGCGCACCGCGCCCTCGGCAAAATAGAGCCAGACCATCAGGCTCAGCCAGCGGAAGGTGTAGAGCCGGTAGCGCCACAGGCCGACGAAGGGGATCAGCAGCGGCAAGGCCTTGATGGCCAGCGTGCCGCGGCCGGTCGGTGCCAGCCACAGCTCCCAGGCCAGGCACAGCAGGAAGAGCGCGGCCAGCGCGCCCAGGGCCAGATTGCGGGACAGCGCTTCCTGGGCCGTGGCCTGGGTGCGCGAGGAGGTTTTGATCGGTGGTTTGTCGGAGCGGGAGGACATGGCTGGCATCATAGCCAGCATGACGACAAGAACCCCTGCCGCCGTGCCGTCCGAGGACAGCGCCGCCGGCTTTCTGAACACGCTGATGAGCTGGCCCTGGCTGGCCACGCTGCAGACCCTGCGCCTGCGTTTTGCCGAGGCGCGGCTGGGCCAGACGGCCGGCAGCCTGACCTTCACGACGCTGATCTCGCTGGTACCGCTGCTGACGGTGATGCTGGCGCTGTTCACCGCCTTTCCGATCTTTGCCAGCTTCCAGCGCTCGCTGGAAACCTATTTCCTGCAAAGCCTGATTCCGCCCAATATCGCCAAGCCGGTGCTGGCCGCGCTGACCCAGTTCGCCGCCAAGGCCAATCGCCTGGGCCTGGTAGGCCTGGTCGTACTCGGTGCCACCGCGCTGGCGCTGATGTTCACGATAGACCGCACGCTCAACACCATCTGGCGCGTCAAGCGGCCGCGGCCGATGATGCAGCGCATGCTGGTCTACTGGGCCGCGCTGACCCTGGGGCCGCTGCTGCTGGGCGCCAGCCTGACGCTGACGGGCTATGCGATCACCGCCGGCAAGGGCCTGGTGGGCGGCATGCCGGGCGGGCTGGCGGCGCTGCTCAACGGCGTCGAGCTGGTGGTGCTGAGCCTGGCCGTTGCCGGGCTGTTCCGCTATGTGCCCAATACCGAGGTGCGCTGGCGCCACGCGCTGGCCGGCGGCATCTTTGTCGCGCTGGCCTTCGACCTGACCAAGAGCCTGCTGGCCTGGTATGTCAAGCAGGTGCCGACCTACTCGACGCTGTACGGTGCCTTCGCCACCGTGCCGATCTTCCTGATCTGGATGTATCTGGGCTGGGTCGTGATGCTGCTGGGCGCCTTGCTGGCCGCCAATATTCCGGCGCTGGGCGGGCGCATGCTGCACCGGCCCGAGGTGCCGGGCCTGCAGCTGGAGCTGGCGCTGGAGGCCTTGCGCGAGCTGTGGCGGGCGCGCCAGGCCGGCGAGCCGGGCATTGCCGCCCAGGAGCTGGCGCGGCGCCTGCGTATCGATCCGCTGCAGCTGGAGCCGGCGCTGGAGGCCTTGCTGGGCTTGGACTGGCTGGGCCGGCTGGAGGAGGAGGGCGCGCCGCGCCTGGTGCTGCTGCGCACGCCCGACGAGACGCCCGCCGCGCCGCTGCTGCAGGCCCTGCTGGCCGGTGCCGGCGGCAGCCTGGCGCCGCTGTGGGCGCGTGGCGACTGGGCCGATTGCACGCTGGCCGAGTTGCTAGGGGTGCAGCACCACCAGTAGGGCGGTGGCCGGCTCGCTGCCGCGATTGCGTATCGCGTGCGGGCCGTCGACGGCGTAGCGCGCCGTCTCGCCGGCCTTCAGCGCCTGGCTGATCGCGCCGGCGCTGACCTCCAGCTCGCCGCCCAGCACCGACAGATGCTCGCGCGAGCCCGGCTCGTGGGCGGCCGATTCGAGCGCGCCGCCGGGTTGCACCGTCAGCTCGTACCACTCGAATTGGCCGGCCAGATCGATGGGCCCGAGGATGCGCAGCACGCACAGGCCGTCCGGGCTGGCCAGGCTGGGCGTCGCATGCGAGGCCACGGTCTCGATCGCCGGCGCGGCCGGTTTGCTCGCGCCGCTGAGCAGCTCGGACAGCTCCACCCGCAAGGCGTTCGCCAGGCGCCACACCACAGCCACGGTCGGGTTCGCCTGGTTGCGTTCGATCTGTGACAGCATGGACTTGGAGACCCCGGCGCGGCGCGACAACTCGTCCAGCGACAGGCCCTGCGCCTGGCGCAGCGACTGCAGGGTGGCGCCGACGCGGGGCGGCTCCAAAGACTCGGACAGGTTGGCGGACATGGCTTGACCTTGAAAAGCTAATCTCAGATACTGCACAACAATTCGATATATCGAACTGCGTTCTGTTTAGTGGATTGTGCACCAGGAGAGCTTTGATGAGCACACGCGACGATTTCTATGCCCATCTGCGAGCCGAGCTGGCCGGCATCCGCGAGGCCGGGCTCTACAAGAGCGAGCGCATCATCACGACGCCGCAGGGCGCGGTGGTGCAGACCGCCGATGGCCGCGAGGTGATCAATCTCTGCGCCAACAACTATCTGGGCCTGTCCTCGCATCCGGCCGTCATCGAGGCCGCGCATGAGGCGCTGCGAACCCACGGCTACGGCCTGTCCTCGGTGCGTTTCATCTGCGGCACGCAGGACATCCACAAGACCCTCGAAGCCCGGCTGGCCAAGTTCCTCGGCACCGAGGACACCATCCTCTACGCGGCCGCCTTCGACGCCAACGGCGGCCTGTTCGAGCCGCTGCTGGGCGAGCAGGACGCCATCATCAGCGACGAGCTGAACCACGCCTCCATCATCGACGGCATCCGTCTGTGCAAGGCCAGGCGCTACCGCTACAAGCACAACGATATGGCCGATCTGGAGGCCAAGCTCGAAGAGGCCAAGGCGGCCGGCGCCCGCTTCACGCTGGTGTTCACCGACGGTGTGTTCTCGATGGACGGCACCATCGCCCAGCTCGACAAAATCCTGGCGATCACCGACCGTTTCGGCGCGCTGCTGGGCATCGACGAATGCCATGCCAGCGGCTTTCTCGGCAAGACCGGCCGCGGCACGCATGAGTATCGCGATGTCTTCGGCCAGATCGACATCATCACCGGCACGCTGGGCAAAGCCCTGGGCGGCGCCTCCGGCGGTTTCACGAGCGGCCGCAAGGAGGTGATCGAACTCTTGCGCCAGCGCTCGCGCCCCTATCTGTTCTCCAACACCGTGGCGCCGTCCATCGTCGGCGCCTCGCTGGCGGTGCTGGACCTGCTGGAGGGCTCGACCGCGCTGCGCGACAAGCTGGAGGCCAATACCGCCTACTTCCGCGAGGCCATCCAGGCGGCCGGCTTCGAGATCAAGCCCGGCAGCCATCCCATCGTGCCCATCATGGTCCACGACGCGGTGCTGGCGCAGCAACTCAGTGCCCGCATCCTGGAGCTGGGCATCTACGCAGTCGGCTTCTTCTTCCCGGTCGTGCCCAAGGGCCAGGCCCGCATCCGCGTGCAGATCTCGGCCGTGCATGAGCGCGAGCATCTGGAAAAGGCGGTGGCCGCCTTCACCCAGGCCGGCAAAGAACTCGGCCTGATCAAGACCTGACCCCAACGCATCATGACAACCAAGATTCTGATCATCGGTGCCAACGGCCAGATCGGCACCGAGCTGGCCCAGGAGCTGGCGCTGCGCCATGGCAACGCCGCCGTCATCACCAGCGATCTGGCACCCGAGGGCCGGGTGCCGGCGCTGACCCATGAGATGCTGGATGTCACCGACGCCGCCGCACTGGCGGCCGTGGTCAAGCGCCATGGCGTGAGCCAGATCTACCATCTGGCCGCCGCACTGTCGGCCACCGGCGAGCAGCACCCGATGTGGGCCTGGGACCTGAATATGAAGGGCCTGCTGAATGTGCTGGAGCTGGCGCGGGTGCAGAAACTCGACAAGATCTTCTGGCCCAGCTCGATCGCCGCCTTCGGCCCGAACACGCCGGCCCTGGACACACCGCAGACTTGCGTGATGGACCCGACCACCATCTACGGCATCTCCAAGCTGGCCGGCGAGCGCTGGTGCGCCTGGTACCACGCCAAGCATGGCGTCGATGTGCGCAGCCTGCGCTACCCGGGCCTGATCAGCTGGAAAACCCCGCCCGGCGGCGGCACCACCGACTATGCGATCGACATCTTCCACGCCGCGCTGAAGACCGGCCGCTACAGCTGCTTCCTCGAAGAGGCCCAGGCCTTGCCGATGATGTATATGCCCGATGCGCTGCGCGCCACTATCGAGCTGATGGAGGCGCCGGCCGAGCAGATCAAGCAGCGCGGCAGCTACAACCTGGCCGGCGTCAGCTTCACGCCGCGCGAGATCGCGGCCGAGATCCGCAAGCACATCCCCGGCTTCGAGATCAGCTATGCGCCTGACTTCCGCCAGGCGATTGCCGCCAGCTGGCCGCAGCGCATCGACGACAGCGCGGCGCGGGCCGACTGGGGCTGGCAGCTCGACTACGAGCTGAACCAGATGGCGCAGGATATGCTGAGCAATCTGCGACCGCTGCTGGCCGCCTGATCAGAACTTGATGCGCCCGGTCCAGATGTCCTTGTACATCACCCAGTCGCCCATCAAGCTGTAGAGCGGGCGCTTGAACGAGGCCGGGCGGTTCTTCTCGAAACCGAAGTGGCCGACCCAGGCAAAGCCATAGCCGCACAGCAGCGCGAGCAGCACAAAGCGCAGCTGGCCGGTGTAGAGCGCGGCGGCCAGGCACAGCAGGCTCAGCGTCGAGCCGACGAAATGCAGGCGCCGACAGGTCCGGTTGCTGTGTTCGCCCAGATAGAAGGGGTAGAACTCGGCGAAGCTGTGCATGTTCTTGACCGCATCGGTGCTGCTCATGGCCTGGGCCCTTTCACTTCAGCAATTGACGCAAGGCATTCAAGACCTGATCGGGCGCCTCCGCCATCAGTGAATGCCCGGCCGGCACGCTCAGCACCCGCGCCTTCAGGGCTTGCGCCAGGCCCTGGGTCTGCTTGGGCGAGGTCATCTGGTCGCGCTCGCCCAGCAGCAAGCCGGCCGGGCAGCTCACCCGTGCCGCCGCCTCCAGGCCACCGGCATAGCGGTCGCAGACGCCGAAGTCATGGGCGAACAGATTGACCCCCGTCTGCCGGCCCTGTATGCGCCGCTTCAACGCGATCTCGCCGCCCTGCAGCCAGGCGCCGGGGCCGGGGTAGGAGGGCTTGGCCGCCAGGCCGGCGAAGGAGAAGCTGTTGACCATCTGGATGGCTTTCAGCGGGGCCTCTCGTGCGGTCGTCAGCAAAAGCTCGGAGACCTTCATCGGATAGGCGGTCGCCACCATCACCAGATGGCTGGCGCGCTCGGGCTGGCGCGCGGCCGCTTCCAACGCGATCAGCGAGCCCATGCTGTGACCGACCAGGGCGGCCCGCTGCACGCCGGCGGCATCGAGCAGATCCCAGATCCAGTCGGCCATCGCCTCGACATCGGCCAGCGCCGGACCGCCGCTGCGCCCGTGGCCGGGCAGGTCCACCGCCAGCACGCTGTGGCCGTGGTGCGCGAACCAGCGCGCCAGCAGGGTCCAGACGCTGTGGTCGTTCAGCGCGCCGTGGATGAAGACGATGCAGGGTAGGGCGGGGTCGAAGGGCTTGCCGCCGGTGTAGGCATAGGCCTCGTGGGAGTTGACGCTGAGCTTCATGCTTTGCTGGCGGCCTTGAGCGCGCGCTTGAGGTCGTCGATCAGATCGTCGGCATCTTCAAGGCCGATGGACAGCCGTATCGTGCCGGGCGTGATGCCGGCCTGGGCCAGCGCCGCATCGTCCATGCGGAAATGGGTGGTCGAGGCCGGGTGGATGACCAGGGAGCGGCAGTCGCCGACATTGGCCAGATGGGAGAAGATCTTCAGCGCCTCGATGAAGCGCTTGCCCTGCTCGCGGCTGCCCTTTAGATCAAAACTGAACACCGAACCGCAGCCGCGCGGCAAGAGCTTCTGCGCCAGCCCATGGTCGGGGTGCGAGTTCAGGCCAGGATAGCCGACCCGCGCCACCAGCTCATGACCGGCCAGGAACTCGGCCACCCGCTGCGCGTTCTGTACATGGCGCTGCATGCGCAGCGACAAGGTCTCGATGCCTTGCAGGATCAGCCAGGCGGTGTGCGGGCTCATGCAGGCGCCGAAGTCGCGCAGGCCCTCGCGGCGCGCGCGCAACAGAAAGGCACCGACCGTGCTTTCCTCGGCGAACACCATGCCGTGGAAACCGGCATAGGGCTCGCACAGCTCAGGGAAGCGGCCATGTTTGGCATGCGCGGCGTCCCAGTCGAAATTGCCGCCGTCGACCAGCACGCCGCCAACCACCGTGCCGTGGCCCGACAGGAATTTGGTGGCCGAGTGGTAGACCAGATCGGCACCATGCTCGAAGGGCTTGAGCAGATAGGGGGTGGTCAGCGTCGAGTCGACCAAGAGCGGCAGACCGGCCTCGTGGGCGATGGCCGCGACGGTCGGAATGTCCAGCACATCCATGCCGGGGTTGCCCAGGGTCTCGCCGAACAGCAGCTTGGTGTTCGGCCGGATCGCGGCGCGCCAGGCGTCGATATCGCCGGGTTTGACGAAGCTGGTTTCAATGCCGAAGCGTGCCAGCGTGTAGTGCAGCAGATTGTGCGAGCCGCCGTAGAGCGCTGCGGAGGCGACGATGTGCGAGCCCGCGCCGGCCAGCGTCGCGATGGCCAGATGCAGGGCCGCCTGGCCGCTGGCGGTGGCGATCGCGCCGACCCCGCCTTCGAGCGCGGCGACCCGCTCCTCGAACACGGCCGTGGTCGGGTTCGAGATGCGCGAATAGACATGGCCGGCGCGCTCCATATTGAACAGCGCCGCCGCGTGCTCGGAGTTCTCGAACACGAAGGAGGTGCTCAGATGCAGCGGCGTCACGCGTGCGCCGGTACTGTGGTCGGGCGCGGCGCCGGCGTGTAGCGCCAGGGTGTCAAAGCCGGGGTCTGAGTAGCCGGACATGGTGTCTCCGAGATGTGTGATGCGCGGATTGTGTGCTATGTTGGGGACCAGTTTTAGCAGCTGTCGGGTGAGGCCCGGCACAAGAGGAGGCAGCCATGAAAGTCGTCGACATACTCCGCGTCAAGGGCGGCACCCTGTTCACCATCACGCCCGACCAGCCGATGGCCCAGGCCGTCACGACGATGGCCGAGATGGATGTCGGCTCGCTGGTCGTGATGGAGCATGGCGATCTGGTCGGCATGCTGACCTTTCGCGAAGTGATTTCCGCCATCGTCAAGAACGGCGGCAGCGTCGGCAACTCGCTGGTGCGCAGCGTGATGGACGACCATCCGCTGACCTGCACGCCCGAGACCGAGATCGACGAGGTGCGCCGCATGATGCTGGGCCGCCATGCCCGCTATATGCCGGTGCTCAACGGCCGCACGCTGATGGGCGTGATCTCGTTCTACGACGTGGCCAAGGCGGTGGTCGATGGCCAGGACTTCGAGAATCGCATGCTGAAGGCCTATATCCGCGACTGGCCGGTCGAGGAAAACCCGGAAAGCGCCGGCGAATCCAAGTTCTGAGCCGGCACGGTGATGGCGACAAAGCGGCCTGCGGGCCGCTTTGTCATTCAGGCCCGGACGCTTAGCCCCGGCGTGCCGGCCTCGACCCGGCCGACCACGGCCGCATGGCCGAAGCCATGGGCGGCAAAGCGCGCCAGCACGGCGTCCAGCGCCTCGGGCGCGCAGGACACCAGCAGCCCGCCGCTGGTTTGCGGATCGCTCAGCAGGGCCCGGTCCTCGGCCGCAAAGCCCGAGGGCAGCTCGATCTGGGCGCCATAGCTGTCCCAGTTGCGGCCCGAAGCCCCGGTGACGAATCCCTGGGCGGCCAACGCCCGCGCGCCCGCGATCAAGGGCACCGCCGGCCAATCGATCACGACCCGGGCCTGGGCGCCGCGGGCCAGTTCCAGTCCATGGCCGGCCAGGCCGAAGCCGGTCACATCGGTCATCGCATGCACGCCGTCCAGCGCCGCCAGATCGGGGCCAGGGGTGTTGAGCTGGGTCGTGAACGCGATCATCTGCGCATAGCCGGCGGCGTCGAGTCGCTCCTTCTTCAGCGCCGCCGACAGCACGCCTACGCCCAGCGGCTTGCCCAGCACCAGCAGATCGCCGGCGCGGGCGTCGGCATTGCGCTTGATGCGCTTCGGGTGGACCAGGCCCAGCGCGACCAGGCCATAGATCGGCTCGACCGAATCGATGGTGTGGCCGCCGGCGATCGGGATGCCGGCCGCCGTGCAGACCGCCTGGCCGCCGGCCAGGATGCGGCCTATGGTCTCGCTGGACAGCACCTTGATCGGCATGCCCACCAGGGCCAGCGCCAAGATCGGCCGGCCGCCCATTGCATAGACATCGCTGATTGCATTGGTGGCGGCGATGCGGCCGAAGTCGAAGGGATCGTCGACGATGGGCATGAAGAAGTCGGTGGTCGCGACCAGTGCCTGCTCCTCATTGAGCTGGTAGACGGCGGCGTCATCGGCGGTCTCTATGCCCACCAGCAGCTGAGGGGGCACGATGGCGCTGGCGCCGCTGTTCCTCAGGATCTCGGACAGCAGGCCCGGCGCGATCTTGCAGCCGCAGCCGCCTCCGTGCGAGAGGCTGCTGAGGCGGGGCTGGGAGGGGGTGTCGCTCATGGCGGGACTGTGCAGTGGGGGCGGCCGCCATGATACGAGTTCAGCTCATCTCCTTGAGCTTGCGGTACAGGGTGCTGCGGCCTATGCCGAGCTGGCGGGCAGCTTCCGAGAGATTGCCGCCGGCGGCCTGCACGGCGGCGGCGATGGCCTGCATCTCGGTCTGGCGCAGATTGTGGCCGGCGTGCACGGGCAGCGGCGCCGGGGCCGCAGACAGCGGCAGCGGCGCGCTGTCCAGCAGCCCGAGCTCCTCCCTGGTTTCGCGGCGCTGCTGGCCCAGCTCGGCCTGGGCCAGGCTCAGCTTGGCGTACAGCGCTTCGCCGCCGCGCGCCAAGGGCAGGCGCAGCTCGACCTGCTGCCGGGCCTGCTGGGACAGCTGACCCAGGCTGCAGCCGAACAGGCTTGCCAGGTTCTCGCGCCGCAGCGCCGTCGCCCCCAGACCCAGCAGCTCCAGCGCGCGCCGGTTCGCACCCAGCACCCGGCCGTCCTCGTCCAGCGCCAGCTGGCCCTCGTGCAAGGTGCCCAGGCCCATTGCACTGGCGTGGAAATGCAGCCGCGTGCTGTGGCGGAAACGATCGGCAAACCACTGACCCTCGATCAGCCGGGCCGACATGCTGGCCAGGGCCAGCGTGTGCGGATGGTAGGAGCGGCGTTCGCCCGAGACATCGATGACGCCCAGCAGCGCGCCCTTGTGGTCGAAGATCGGTGCGGCCGAGCAGGTCAGGAATTGCATCGCGCGCAGGAAGTGCTCCTGGCCGTGGACCAGGGTCGCGCCCTCGGTCATCAGCGCCGTGCCGACCGCATTGGTGCCCTTGTCGGCCTCGGCCCAGAGCGCGCCCGGCGCCAGCGCCACCTGGTTGGCGCGCTCCAGAAAGCCCGGGTCGCCCAGCGCATGCAGCACGCAGCCGCTGGCATCTGTCAGCAGCACCATGCTTTGCGCATGCATCAGCTGCTCGTACAGCATGTCCATCACCGGCAGGGCCTGGGCGCACAGCCGGGCATTGCGCTGCTGCAGCTCCTGCAGGCCGGCGGGGGCGATGCGCTTCAGATCGGGGGCACTGTCCTGGCTCAGGCCGAACGCCAGGCAGCGCTCGTGCGAGCTGGCGATGGCCTGTGAATGGCGGGCATCGACCAGCATGCGCGGATGGCTGGCGAACGCGGGGCTCGCGAGGCTGGGGCTGAGCGGCGGCTGGGCCATGACGGGACTCCGGACCTGGGGTGGCCCAATATGAATCACTTTGCCCGCCGCTGACAAGCGGGCTTGTCTGGAGTCGACGCCGGTGGGGGTCAGGTATTGCTGGTAGCCCGCACCTCGGCCAGGGTCGTGACGCCGGCCAGCACCTTGACGATGCCGTCTTGGCGCAGGGTGCGCATGCCCTCGGCCAGCGCGCAATGCTGGATCTCCTCGGCCCGGGCCCCGGTCTGTATCAGGCGGCGCACCGTCTTGCTCACCGTCAGCAGCTCATGCAGGCCGGCGCGGCCCTTGAAGCCGGTGTTCTCGCACTTGGCGCAGCCGGGGCTGCTGTAGCGCAGCAGCCGGCCGTTCTCGCCATAGCTGGTCTGCCATTCGCCCAACAGGGCCTGGCGCTCGGGGCGCTGGTCTACGGGGAAGCTGTGCAGATAGTCGTCCAGCCATTCCTGCAGCTCGGCCTCGGGCAGGGGCTCGCTCTTGCGGCAATGCGGGCACAGGCGCTTGACCAGGCGCTGTGCCAGCACGGCCAAGAGCGAATCGGCAAAGTTGAAGGGGTCCATGCCCATGTCCAGCAGCCGGGTCACGGTCTCGGGTGCGCTGTTGGTGTGCAGGGTGGAGAGCACCAGGTGACCGGTCAGCGAAGCCTCGACCGCGATCTGGGCGGTCTCCTCGTCGCGGATCTCGCCCACCATGATGACGTCCGGATCGGCGCGCAAAAAGGCGCGCAAGGCCTTGGCAAAGGTCCAGTCGATCTTGGGGTTGACCTGGACCTGGCGCAGACCGTTCTGGGTGATTTCGATCGGGTCCTCGGCGGTCCAGATCTTGCGCTCGGGCTGGTTGATATGGCTGAGCGCCGAGTGCAAGGTGGTGGTCTTGCCCGAGCCAGTCGGGCCCACGCACAGCACCATGCCGTAGGGCCGGCTGACCGCCGCCTTCAGCTCGCTCAGATTGTGGGCCGACAGGCCCAGCTTCTCCAGCGGGATGGGCTTGGCCGAGGACAGGATGCGCATCACCACATCTTCCAGGCCGTTATTGGTCGGGATTGTCGCGACGCGCAGCTCCAGCTTGTGCTGCGGCGAGAAGCGCGAGAAGTTGATCTTGCCGTCCTGCGGCTTGCGGCGCTCGGAGATGTCCAGATCGCACATGATCTTGATGCGCGCGATCATCGCGTTGCGATAGGTGTAGGGCAGTTCCAGATAGGGATGCAGCGAGCCATCGCGGCGAAAGCGTATCTTCAGCTTCTCGCGCCCCGGGTAGGTCTCGATATGGATGTCGGAGACGCCCTGGCTGTGGGCCTCGATGATCATGCTGTTGATCAGGCGCACCAGCGAGTTGTCCGACTGCTCGATCGGCGTGTCGTCCTCGCGGATGGATTTTTCCTGACTGTCGCGCTCCAGGGTTTCGATCAGCTTGCCGGCGGTATCGGGCTCGAAATCGAGGTTCAGCGCCGGCATGCGCAGTTCGCTGGCCGAGGCCCCGCTGTCCTTGCCGAAGCGCTCGTACACGGTGGGCAGCGCAAACACCAGCGTGCCGCCCTTGGTCAGGGTCGGCACGACCTTGAGCTGCGAGATGAACTCGACCTCGTCGATCGCGTCACGCCGGGTCGGGTCTTCCATCGCGACGATCAGCTTGCCGTCACGCAGCACCAGCGGCAGCACCTCCAGACGCTTGGCCACCGAGTGCGGCAGCTTGCGCACCGCGTCCGCCTCGATCGGGAAGTTCTCCACATCGACCAGCGGATAGCCCATCTTGCGCGCCAGCGCCGACTGCAGCTGCTGGCGCGTCACCACGCCCTTGCGCACCAGCAACTGGCCCAGCGGCACCGAGCGGTCGGAGCGCTGCTGCTCCAGCGCCTGATCGAGCTGCTCCTGCGTGATCAGCTCGAGCGCGAGCAAGGCCTCGCCGATGCGCACCATGGGCATCTTGGCCTGCTGCTCGATGGCCTGCATCAGCTGCTCGGCCGAGACCACCTGCTTGGCGACCAGGATGTCGCCGACGCGGCGCGAACGCAGATCGTTCTGCTCCTGGACCACCGCCTCGACCTGCTCCGGGCTGACGCTCTGGTCGCGCAGCAGCAAGGCGCCGATGCGCTCGCCGATCTCGAAGCCGGCCAGCACCTCGCGCGGCACGAAGACGCGCAGCACCGAGTCGTCGCTGGCCGAGACCGGCGGAAACAGATACAGGCCCAGATCGTCCTGGTAGTGGCCGATGGTCGTGCCCTTGAGTTCGCCACCGCCATGAAAAGCCAGCTTGAACTCGCTGCGCGGGCGCTGATCCATCGCCAGCGGGTCGTCGATGGCGATGGCCTCGCGCGGCGCGGCCGGGATCGGGCGCAAGAGCTTGAGCGCGCGGAACTGGGCGAACTTCAGCGGCATCGCGCTGCGCGCCGGCGGCACCGTGACCTGGGCCACCCGCTCCTGCGAGGCGATCAGGATCACATGGCCGGTGGTGCGGCTGTTGTTCAGGCCCAGGATCTCGCAGGGCTCGGGGGCACTTTGCGGCTGCGGCTGGGGGTAGGCCGCATAGGGCGGCGTCGGCCACTGGAAGTGGTGCTCATCGGCGGACTCACGCGCGGTGTCCTGGGCCTTGGCATAAGGCCAGTCGAGCGGCGCGGAAGGATCGGGCATCGGGGTCTCCGGGTTGGGTGTCTGGGGCTGGTGCCCGAGGAGCATATGCGATTGTGCCCGGCCTTGCGGGCGGAACAGGGCGCACAGCGCCGGCCAGTTCCTCAGCCGCCACGCATGCGCTGGGGCAGGTAGGTGACGATGCTGGGCATCAGGTAGATCAGGGCCAGCGCGGCGGCCATCAGCAGGAAGAAGGGCAGCGTGACCCGCGCGATATAGCCGATCTCCCGCCTTGTCATGCCCTGCAGCACGAAGAGGTTGAAGCCCACCGGCGGCGTGATCTGGGCCATCTCGACCACCAGCACGATGAAGATGCCGAACCACAGCGGGTCGATGCCGGCCTTCAGCACCGTTGGCAGTATCACGCCCATGGTCAGCACCACCATCGAGATGCCGTCCAGGAAACAGCCCAGCACGATGTAGAACAGGGTCAGCGCCATCAGCAGCCCCCAGGCCGGCAGGCCCAGGCCGGCGATCCATTCGGCCAGATGGCGCGGCAGGCCGATGTAGCCCATCGCCAGAGTCAGAAAGGAGGCGCCGGCGAGTATCAAGGCGATCATGCAGTACAGCCGCGTGCCGCCCAGCAGCGCGTCCCGGAAGCTGGCCCAGCTCAGCGAACCCTGGGCCGCCGACAGCAGCAGCGCGCCCAGCACGCCCACGGCAGCCGCCTCGGTGGCGGTGGCGATGCCGGCATAAATAGAGCCCAGCACCGCGCCGATCAGCAGCAGCACCGGGATCAGGCTGCCCGAGGCCTTCAGCTTCGCAGCCAGGCTCATCGGCACATCGGCCGGCGGCACCAGATCCGGGTGGCGCCAGGCCCAGAACACCAGATAACCGGAGAACAGCAGCGCCAGCATCACACCCGGCAGCACACCGGCGATGAAGAGCTCGGCGATCGAGACATCGGCGCTGACGCCGTAGACGATCATGATGATGGACGGCGGGATCAAGAGGCCCAGGGTGCCGGCCCCGGCCAGCGAACCGATCGCGATATCGTCCGGGTAGCCGCGGCGCTGCAGCTCGGGCAGTGTCATCTTGCCGATGGTGGCGCAGGTGGCGGCGCTGGAGCCGGAGACGGCGGCGAAGATCGCGCAACCGACCACATGGGTGTGCAGCAGCCGGCCCGGCAGGGCCTGCACCCAGGGCGACAGGCCCTTGAACATATCGCTGGACAGCCGGGTGCGGAACAGGATCTCGCCCATCCAGATGAACAGCGGCAGCGCGGTCAGGGTCCAGCTGGAGGCCGAGCCCCAGATCGTCACGGCCATCGCGTCGCCGGCCGGCCGGCTGCTGAAGAGCTGCATCGCCAGCCAGGCCGCGCCCGACAGCGCCAGGCCGATCCAGACCCCGCTGGCCAGGATGGCGAACAGGGCCAGTATCAGCAGTGCGGTGATGGTGAGGTCGTGGTTCATTCGTTGTGCAGCGCTTCGCCGGCGTCGGCCGGGCCGGTGCGCCGGCCGCGCCATTCGAGCAGCAGCTCGTCGAGCAGGGCGATGGCCAGCACCGCGTTGCCGATCGCCATCGACAGCTGCGGCAGCCACAGCGGGGTGGCATCGTTGAGCGTGGAGATGTCCTGGAAGCTCCAGGACTGCCAGACCAGGCGGGCGCTGTAGAAGGCCGCGATCAGCGCGAGCAGGCTGGCCACCATCAGCGCGAACCGCTCCAGCGCACGGCGCGGGCCGCCTTGCAGCGCGTTGATCAGCAGGGTCACGCGGATGTGCTCGCCGCGCTTGAGCGTGTGGGCCAGGGCCAGGAAGCCGCAGGCCGCCATCAGATAGCCGGCATAGGCATCGCTGCCGGGCAGATAAAAACCCAGCTGCCGCCCGGCGACGCCGCCCAGCACGATCAGCAGCAGGCCCACCATGCACAGCGCGGCCAGCGCGGCCGCAGCGTCATAGAGGGCGTCGAGCAGGCGTCGCAAGAGGCTGCTGCCGGTGGACTCAGGGCTTGCGGAAGGCTGCCAGCAAGGCCTGACCCTCGGCGCCAGCCTTCTTCTCCCAGTCGGCCAGCATGCTGGCGCCGACCTGGCTCATGTCCTGCATCAGCTTGGGCGAGGGCGGCATGATCTTCATGCCTTTCTCGGTCAGCGCCTTCTTGTACCAGTCGTTCTTCTCCTGGCTGATCTTCCAGCCGCGCACCTCGGCCTCGGCAGCGGCCTTGAGTACCGCCTCCTGGCTGGGCTTGTCCAGCGCATCGAAGGCCTTTTTATTGACGATCAGCGCATTCTTCGGCAACCAGGCCTGGGTGTCGTAGAAGTACTTGATGCTCTCGTAGGTCTTGCTGTCGTAGCCGGTGGCACCGGAGGACATATAGGACTCGACCACGCCGGTGGCCAGGGCCTGGCTCAGCTCGGCGGCCTGTATCGTGACCGGCTGGGCGCCGATCAGCTCGGCGATCTTGGCGGTGGCCGGGCTGTAGGCGCGCCACTTGATGCCGCGCATATCGGCCACCGAGCCGATCTCCTTCTTGACGTAGATGCCTTGCGGCGGCCAGGCCACCGTGTAGAGCAGCTGCATGCCCTGGGCACCGAGCACCTTGTTCAGATGCGGTTTCTGGGCCTCGGCCAGCTTGCGCGACTGGGCATAGCCGGTGGCCAGCATCGGCACGCCATCGGCGCCGAAGATCGGGTTCTCGTTCTCGAAGATGCCCAAGAGGATCTCGCCCATCTGGGCCTGGCCGCCCTGCACCGCGCGCTTGATCTCATTGGCCTTGAACAGCGAGGCATTGGCGTGCACGGTGATCTTGAGCTTGCCGGCCGTGGCCTTGTCGACATCGGCGGCGAACTGCATCAGGTTCTCGGTGTGGAAGTTGCTCGCCGGGTAGGCCGAGGGCAGGTCCCACTTGGTCTGGGCCGAGGCCGCAGTCGCCAGGGTCAGCAGGCCGGCGGCCAGCATCGATCGAGTCGTCATCATGCGAACACTCCTTCAGCGGGGCAATGGTGCGAGCATGGGGCGTGCCGGCGCGCTTGCCGATTGGTAGTCACCCCGAGTCGGCGGGTTAGCATCGGGCCGATTCGACAGCCAGCCATGACGCCATGAACATTCTGCTGACCGGTTTCGAGCCCTTCGGGGGCGAGGCCATCAACCCCGCCTGGGAAATCGCCCGTGCGCTGGACGGCGAGGCGCTGGGCCCGGCACGCATCGTGGCGCGCCAGCTGCCCTGCGTGTTCGGGCAGTCGCTGCGCGTGCTGGACCAGGCGCTGGCCGAGCTGCGGCCGGGCCTGGTGCTGGCCCTGGGCCAGGCGGGCGGGCGCAGCGATCTGTCGTTGGAGCGGGTCGCGATCAATGTCGACGACGCCCGCATCGCCGACAACACCGGGGCCCAGCCCATCGATATGCCGGTGCTGGAGAACGGGCCGGCGGCCTATTTCTCGACCCTGCCGATCAAGGCCATCGTCCACGGCCTGCGCGCGGCCGGCCTGCCGGCCTCGGTGTCGCAGAGCGCAGGCACCTTTGTCTGCAACCACCTGTTCTACGGCCTGCAGCATCGGCTGGCCGGCAGCGGCGTGCGCAGCGGCTTTCTGCACATTCCCTATCTGCCCGAGCAGGCCGCCCGCAGCAGCGGCCAGCCCAGCATGGCGCTGGCCAGCATGATCGAGGGCGTGCGCATGACATTGGCGCTGGCCTTGCAGAACGAGCGTGACCTGCGCGAGACGGGCGGGGCGATTGCCTAGGCGCCGGGGCCGCTCACTCCGACTCCGAATAGGCCCGCCAGCGCTTGCTGGCGCTGCGCATCAGGGCTACTTGGTCGGCAAATCGCGGGCAGGCCTTGCAGACCAGCATATGCAGGCGCACGGCCAGACGTTCGCGCAGCGGCAGCGCGCGGTCCTCGGCCTGCAGCACGAGATGGGTGACCTGTTTGCAGGAGCGGCGCAGCAGCATGATCATCGGGCGGGCGCCGACGGGCCCGCGAACCAGTTGAGTTGAAGGCAATCACGCAGCCGCAGCCGGGCGCGGTGCAGCATGACCCAGAGATTGGTCGGCGTGATGGCCAAAGCCTTACAGATCTCGTCGCTGTCCAGCTCCAGCCACTCCCTCATCATGAACAGGCGGCCCTGCTGGCCGGGCAGCAGCTCGACGCAGGCCTCCAGCACCTTCATGAATTCGAGCTGGCGCAGCGCCTGCTCGGGGTCGCCCCAGTCCTGCGGGGCTTCGCGCCAGTGGCCGTCGGGGTGGAAGAGCTCGTCGTCGAGATCGGTGCCGTCCTCGGCGGTGGTCGACATCTCGCGGCAGTTGCGGCGGATCTGATCGATCAGCTTGTGCTTGAGGATGCCGACCAGCCAGGTCTTGAGCTGCGACTGGCCGGCGAAAGCCTGCGGTTTCTCCAGTGCCGCGAGCACGGTCTCGGACACCGCGTCCTCGGCCCAGGCCGCATTACGCAGCTGCAGCCGCGCGTACTTCAGCAGCTGTGGACGCAGCGCTTCGATGGCCTTGGCGTAGTCGCTCATCAACAGGGCTCGGAAATTTCGATGGGCGCAGTGTAAGGACTTGGCCGGCACTTGCGACACACAGGTGTCCAACGCATGATGCGTCGGCCTCGATCTCAACAGGCACTTTTTCTCTCAATCCAGGAGCAACACCATGAAGACATCCCAGCTCGTTTCGTCCGCGCTCGCCGCCGCCCTCGCTATGGGCGCGGTCGGCCAGGCCGTGGCCCAGGACAAGGCCGCCAAGGAAAAATGCTATGGCGTGGCCAAGGCCGGCCAGAACGACTGCGCCAATCTCAGCGGCACCCACTCCTGTGCTGGCCAGTCCAAGGCCGACAACGCGCCCGATGAATGGAAGTATGTGGCCAAGGGCGAGTGCAAGGCGATGAAGGGCATGACGGCCGAGGAAGCCAAGGCCAAGGCGAAGAAGTAAGCGACAAAACCCGACCCCCATGCGTGAAGCTCCTGCCTCTTCAAACGTCGGTATCGGCTGGCGCCAGCCGCACTACCAGGCGCTGATGCAGCAGCGGCCCGATCTGGGCTTTCTGCAGCTGCACTCGGAGAACTTCTTCGCGCCCGGGGGGGCGGCGCGCCAGGTCTTGCTGCGGGCACGCGAGCATTACGAGATCAGCCTGCACGGCGTCGGGCTTTCGCTGGGCTCGGCGGCCGGGCTCGACCCCTGGCATCTGGATCAGCTGGCCCGCCTGGTCGAGGCAGTGCAGCCGCTGCGCGTCTCCGACCATGCGAGCTTTGCCCGTGTGCCCGGCATGGACGCCGGGCCGGTGCTGCATGCCAATGACCTGCTGCCGATCGCCTTCAGCGAAAGCAGCCTGGACATCATGGTGGCCAATGTGCAGACGGTGCAGGAGCGGCTGCGCCGTCCGTTGCTGGTCGAGAACCTCAGCGCCTACTTGGCCTGGGAGGATGACCGGATCGCCGAGCCCGAGTTCTTCAATGCGCTGGTGCGGCGCAGCGGCTGCGGCCTGCTGCTGGATGTCAACAATCTGGTGGTCAATGCGCTGAACCGGGGCGCCGATGACGAGGCGGCGGTGCGCGCGGCCTGCGCCTGGATCGATGCCCTGGACCCGGGCGTGGTCGGCGAGATCCATCTGGCCGGCTATGCGCGGCTGGACGGTATCGTCATCGACGACCATGGCAGCCGGGTTCATGCACCGGTGTGGCAGGTCTACCGCCATGCGCTGCGGCGCCTGGGCGCCGTGCCCAGCCTGATCGAGTGGGACACCGACCTGCCCGAGCTTGCCGTGCTGCTGGACGAAGCCGCTCTGATGCAGGACTGCCTGCGCGCAGCGGCAGTGCGATGAGCCGCGCGGCCGAGTTGCGCCGCCAGCAGGCCCTGCTGCGGGCGCTGCTGCAAACACCTCCTCCCGCAGCGCCGCCGCCCGGGGCCCGGGCCCTGGGCACCGTATCACTGCCCCGGGGCCTGCAAGCCTATCGCGGCCATGCCAAGGCGCTGGCCGCCCAGACCCTGGCCGCGGTGTTCGGCCGCCTGCAGCAGGCGCTCGGCGAGACCGAATTCGCCGCGATGGCCTGGGCCTTCTGGCGCGCCTGCCCGCCGCAGCGGGGCGATCTGGGCTGCTGGGGTCAGGCCTTGCCCGAGTTCCTGCGTGATCAGCCCGGCATGCCGGCCTGGCTGCCCGATCTGGCGCGGCTGGAATGGGCCGCTCATCAGGCCGAGCGGGCCTTGGACGCTGAACTCGATGCCGGCTCGCTGCAACTGCTCGCCGAGCAGGAAACGGACCGGCTTTGCCTGCGGCTGCGGCCCGGCTTGCAGCTGCTGTCGCTGCTCGGTTCGGCGGCGGCGCGGTGGCCGCTGGACCTGGCCGGCAGCGCTGACGAACACCTCATCGTGCTGGTGTGGCGGCAGGGCTGGCGGGCCGAGGCCCGTGTGCTCGATGCCGATCAAGCGATGTTCATGCAGGGGCTGCTGCAGGGCCAATGCCTGCAACAGACCCTCGATCAAACCCTGTCCGCCCATGCCGGCTTCGACTTCGCCGCCTGGCTGCAGGCCGCCCTGTCCGAGGCCTGGTTGCAGGCGGTCATCCCTTTCTCGGAGCCCTCATGATGAGCATTCCTGCTTTGCTGCTGCGCGCGGCCAGTGATCCCGGCCTGGAGCGCCCGCAGGCCATGGCCGCGCCGCTGGCCGCGCTGACCCACCATCTGCGTTCGCTGGCGCTGCTGGCCGCACGGCTCTATGTGGCCCAGGTCTTCTTCCTGTCCGGCCTGACCAAGATCCGCGACTGGTCGACGACGCTCTTGCTGTTCGAGGACGAGTACCGCGTGCCCCTGCTGTCGCCCGAGCTGGCGGCCTGGCTCGGCACCGGGGGCGAGTTGCTGCTGCCGGTGCTGCTGGTGCTGGGCCTGGGCGGGCGCTTTGCCGCGCTGGGGCTGAGCGTGGTCAATATCGTTGCTGTGCTGAGCCTCAGCGAGATTGCGCCAGCGGCACTGCTGGGCCACCAGTTGTGGGGTGCGCTGCTCCTGATAGTGCTCTTGTGGGGAGCGGGGCGCTGGTCGCTGGACGCGCTGATGAATCGCCCTTGATCCGGCGATTCAGTCCTTAGGCTGGAAGCTGATCACCAGCACCGAGGGCACGCGGCCGTCGACATCGCGCGGCAGCATCTCGGTCTTGTCGATCGCGCGCAGCACGGCCTTGTCCCATTCGGCATCGCCGCTGGACTTCAGCAGCTTGCGGCCGATGATGTGGCCATCGGCGGCGGCGCGCACCTCGACCTCGGCGACCGGATTGCCGGCGCCGGATTCGCTGTAGATGATGTTGGGCCGGATGCGCGCCTTGATGCGGCCGCCATAGCTCGGCGACGGGCCGGCGCTCTGCAGCGCCGTGCCGGTGGCCTGCGGGCCACCGCTGGCGCCGGCCATGCCCTGGATGCGGCGCAGGTTTTCCTGGCGCTGCGCCTCGGCACGTTTTTCCGCCAGGGCCTCTGCCTTCTTGCTGTCCTGGCGTGCCTTGTCGTCCTTGAGCTTTTGCTCCTTGGCCTGCTGCTCCTTCAGGGTCTTGGCATCCTTGGCCGCCTTGTCCTTCTGTTCCTGCAGCTCGCGCAGCTTTTGCTTGCGCTGTTCTTCCAGCTCGGCCAGGCGCTTGGCTTCCAGCTCTTCGCGCTTCTTCTCCCGCGCCTTGGCAATCGCGATCTCGGCATCGCGCTGGGCCTGCAGATCGGGAGGCGGGGGCTCGGGTTTGGCTGGCGCGGGCTTGACGACCGGCTCGGGCTCGGGCGGCGGGGCCTCCTCGCGCGGCGCTGCTGCCACCGGCACAGCGGCCCACAGCTCGGCCTCGAAGGCCGGCTCGGTCTTGGAGCGCCATTGCACGCCGGCGGTCAGCGCGATGATCAGCAGGCCATGGGCCAGCAGGGCCAGCGCGAAGCCGCGGCCCAGGCCGGCCGAGGGCGGCGGGCGGCTCGCGTCGAAGCCGGTGGGCGCGAAGGTGCTGCTGCTCATGCGGGACGCTGTCTCAGTTGCTGGCTGCGCCGCTCTTGACGGCCAGGCCGACCTTCTGGATGCCGGCGCTTTGCAGCACATCCATCACCTTGACGACGGCCTCGTACTTGACGGCCTTGTCGGCCGAGATCACGACCGGGCTGTTCTCCTTGCCGGCCTGGGCCTGCTTGACGCGCTCGGCCAGACGGTTGAGAACGAGGTCCTGCGGCTCGTCCTTGTCGATCTTGAGCTTGAGCTTCTCGTCGGCGCCGACGATCACATGGATCACCTGATCGGGTTGCTGACGGCTCTTGCCGACGCTGGGCAGATCCACGAGACCGGTCGTGATCAGCGGCGCGCTGACCATGAAGATGATCAGCAGCACCAGCATCACGTCGATGAAGGGCACCATATTGATCTCGTTGATGGTGCGGCGGCGCGAGCCGCTGCGGGAGCTGATGGCGGCCATCTCAGTGTCCGCCCGGCCGTCCGAAGGACACTGAGTGCCCCCTCGGGGGGCAGTGAGCGAAGCGAGCGTGGGGGTGTTTCATCTCAATCGGCCCCGTGATGGCCGGCGGGCGCACCGGCATTGCGCTGCAGGATGTTGGAGAACTCTTCGATGAAGGTCTCCAAGGTGATCGCGCTGCGGTCGATCTGGCGGGCGAATCGGTTGTAGGCCAGCACCGCCGGGATGGCGGCGAACAGGCCGATCGCGGTGGCGACCAGGGCCTCGGCAATGCCCGGCGCCACGGTGGCCAGCGTCACCTGCTGCAGGTTCGACAGGCCCACGAAGGCATGCATGATGCCCCAGATGGTGCCGAACAGGCCGATATAGGGCGAGACCGAGCCGACCGAGGCGAGGAAGGACAGATGGCTTTCCATCGCGTCGAGTTCGCGCTGGTAGCTCGCGCGCATTGCGCGGCGCGCGCCGTCGAGCAGGGCGGTCGGTTCGGCGACACGGCGTTCGCGCAGCTTCAGGAACTCGCGCATGCCGGCCGCGAAGATGCGCTCCAGCGGCGCGCCGCCCTGACGGCCATTGACGCTGTTGTAGAGCTCGTTGAGGTTCTTGCCGGACCAGAACTCGGCCTCGAAGCCCTCGTTGCCGGCCTTGATGCGCGAGAGCGCGAAGAACTTGTTGAAGATCACGCTCCAGCTGGCCAGCGACATCGCCAGCAGGCCGACGATCACCAGCTGCACGGGCAGGCTGGCGTGCATGATCAGGGCAACAATGGACAGGTCTTGATTCATGGTGGGTTCAGGGAATCCAGCGCTTGTTGGATGGAGGCCGGGATGCGGCTCGGTTTGAAATCTCGGGCGCCGACGCAGCCGATGCGGATCTCGCCCTCGGCCAGCAGCTCATCACCGCGCCGGGCCTGCTGATAAAGCGTCATGCTGACACGGCCACGCTCGCGCAAGGCCACCGAGACATGTAAAAAATCGTCCAGCCGCGCCGGGCTCAGATAGCGCAGCGAGGTGGCGCTGACGATGAACATCACGCCTTCTTCGTGGCGCATGCGCTCCTGCTCGAAGCCCAGCGCACGCAGCCACTCGGTGCGGGCGCGTTCGAAGAACTTCAGATAGTTGGCATAGAACACCACGCCGCCGGCATCGGTGTCCTCCCAGTAGACCCGCAGCCCGTGCTCGAAATCGCTCATCATGCTTTCAAGACTTGGGCCAGCCGGGCGACGGCCTGCTGCAGATCGTCGAGGCTGCTGGCAAAGGACAGCCGCACCCAGCGCTCGGCGCCGAGCTTGCCGAAGTCGCGGCCCGGGGTCAGGGCCACATGGGCTTGGGCCATCATCTCGAAGCAGAAGTCCCAGCTGCTGTCGGAGAAGGCCGAGCAGTCCATCCAGACATAGAAGGCGCCATCGGGCAGCACCGGCACCTTGAAGCCGAGTTGCTGCAGGGCCGGCACGATGAAATCGCGACGGGCGCGGAACTCGGCGCGGCGGCGCTCGAACTCGGCGATCACGGCCGGCTCGAAGCAGGCCAGCGCCGCATGCTGGGCCACACTGGAGGCGCAGATGAAGAGGTTTTGCGCCAGCTTCTCGATCGGCGCCACCAGGGCCGGTGGCAGCACCAGCCAGCCCAGGCGCCAGCCGGTCATGCCGAAGTACTTCGAGAAGCTGTTGACCGAGATCACATCATCGCCCTGATCCCCACACCAAGCCAGCACGCTGTGGCCAAAGCGCTCCTCATAGCTGAGGCCCAGATAGATCTCGTCGACGATGCTGATGCCGCCGCGTGCGCGCACCGCCTGCACGATGGCCTGCATTTCCTCGGGTTCTATCGAGGTGCCGGTCGGGTTGCTGGGCGAGGCCAGCAGCACGCCGCGGGTGTGCGCGGTCCAGGCCTTCTCGATCTGCGCGGCACTGAGCTGGAAGCGCTGCTCGGGACCGGCGGCCAGCAGCACGGCTTCGGCATCTGCGGCCGCGACGAAATGGCGGTTGCAGGGGTAGCAGGGGTCGGGCATCAGCACCTGGTCGCCGCGCTCGAACAGGGCCAGGCAGGCCAGCTGCAGCGCGGCCGAGGCGCCGGCGGTGATGACGATGCGCTCGGGCGCGATGTCCAGCGCGAAGCGCTCGCGGTACCAGCGGCTCAGTGCCTCACGCAGCGCCGGCAGGCCGGTGGCCGGCGTGTACTGGGTGCGGCCGCCCTCGACACAGGCGCTCGCTGCGGCCTGCACGGCCGGCGGCGCGGTGAAGTCGGGCTCGCCGATGTTCAGATAGATCATCGGCCGGCCGCCCCGGGCCGGGTCGCAGGCCGGGCTGCGCGCGATCTCGGCAGCGGCCTTGGCGCATTCCATCACGTAGAAAGGCTCGATATGGTCGAGCCGACCGGCCAGCTTCATGGGCGCGTCAAGCCGGGTTCAGCGGCCGCCGCGACCGGCCTGCACCTCGGTGGGCCGCAGATCGCCGGCGGCGCGGTCCAGCACGCCGTTCACATACTTGTGGCCGTCGGTGCCGCCAAAGGACTTGGCCAGTTCGACCGCCTCATTGATCGCCACCTTGTAGGGGATGTCGACGCAGTGCTTGAGCTCGTAGGCACCGATCATCAGCACGCCATGCTCGATCGGCGACAGCTCGGTGGTCTTGCGGTCCACATGCCTGGCCAGCACGCCGTCCAGATCGGCGGCCTCCTGGATGCAGCCGTGCAGCAGGGCCTCGAAATGCGGCTTGTCGAGCTTGCCGAAACCGTCCTGCTCGCGCAGATGGGCCTCGATCACCGCGCCGTCCTCACCGGACACCAGCCATTGGTAGAGGCCTTGCAGCGCAGCCTCGCGCGAGCGGCGGCGGGCCGACTTGGCGGGCGCCTTCTTCTTCACCGCAGCAGTGGTGACCGTCGGGGTCTTTTTGTCGTCGGACATCAGCGCAGTGCTTCCATCAAATTGGCCATCTCGACCGCAACGCGGGCGGCATCGCTGCCTTTTTCTTCGGCGCGGACCCAGGCCTGGGCCTCGTTCTCGACCGTCAATATGGCATTGGCCACCGGCACCTGGTAGTCCAGCGAGACCCGGGTCACGCCGGCGCCGCTCTCGTTGGCGACCAGCTCGAAGTGGTAGGTTTCACCGCGGATGATGCAGCCGATGGCGATCAGCGCGTCATAGTCCTCGCTCTCGGCCATCGCATGCAGGGCCACCGGCACCTCCAGCGCACCCGGCACCGTGACGTGGCGGATATGGTCCTCGGCCACGCCCAGGGCCAGCAACTCGGCCACACAGGTCTGCGCGAGCTTGGTGGTGATGGCGTCGTTGAAGCGGGCCTGCACCAGGCCGATGCGCAGATCGTGGCCGTCAAGCGAGGCCGCCTGGCCTTTGTCGGATGCTTGCATCTGGTTCTTCTTTCTCTTGTTGTTATGTGTTGGGGCCGACGAAGCTGGTCACTTCCAGCCCGTAGCCGGTCATGCTGGGCATGCGGCGCGGGCTGCCGAGCAGCTTCATCTTGTGGATGCCGAGCTCGCGCAGGATTTGCGCGCCGACGCCATAGGTGCGCAGGTCCATCATGCGGCGCGGCGGCGTGCTGGGGGCGTCCTGCAGGCGCTGCAGCAGGGCCTCGCTGTCCTCGCCGCAGTTCAGCAGCACGGCCACGCCCTGGCCACTGCGCTGGATCTCGGCCAGCGCGGCGGGCAGGGGCCAGGAGTGGCTGCAGGGGCCGGCCTCCAGCAGGTCCAGCACCGACAAGGGCTCGTGCACGCGCACCAGCACCTCGTCGTCGGGCGTCCAGCCACCATGGGCCAGGGCCATGTGCACGGCGCCGGTACGGTCGCTGAACACATGGCAGGCGAACTCGCCCTGCGCGGTCTGCAACCGGCGCTCGGTGACGCGCTGCACCAGCGACTCATTGCGGATGCGGTACTCGATCAGGTCGGCGATGGTGCCGATCTTCAGGCCATGCTCCTGGGCGAACAGCTCCAGGTCGGGCAGGCGCGCCATCGTGCCGTCGTCCTTCATGATCTCGCAGATCACCGCGCTGGGGCTCAGGCCGGCCATCTGCGACAGATCGCAGCCAGCCTCGGTATGGCCGGCGCGCATCAGCACGCCGCCGTCCTGGGCCTGCAGCGGGAAGATATGGCCGGGCTGGACCAGGTCTTCGGCCACGGCATGGCGGGCCACGGCGGCCTGCACGGTGCGAGCCCGATCGGCGGCCGAGATGCCGGTGGTGACACCGGTGGCGGCCTCGATCGAGACGGTGAAGGCCGTGCCGTGCTTGGTGCCGTTGCGGGTGGCCATAGGCGGCAGCTGCAGACGTTCGCAGCGCTCCTTGGTCAGGGTCAGGCAGATCAGGCCACGGCCAAACTTGGCCATAAAGTTGATCGCCTCGGGGCTCACATGGTCGGCCGCCAACACGAGGTCGCCCTCGTTTTCGCGGTCTTCTTCATCGACCAGAATGACCATACGGCCGGCCGCCAGCTCGGCGACCAGCTCGGGAACAGGAGATATCGGCATGGCCGGCATTGTAGGCGGGCGGGGCAGGGTTTTGCCCGAGTCGGGGCTCTACAGGATTTTGGGGCGGGCCAGCAGGCGCAGGTCGGGGCCGATCTGGGAGATCCCGCGCCATTCCAGCTGTAGCGCCTGCTCCAGGCTGGCCAGCGGGCCGAAGGCGGCGATCTCACGACCCTGGCCCAGCAGCTTGGGCGCCAGATAGATCAGGAACTCATCGACCAGGCCGGCCCGGACCAGCGAGCCATTGAGCTTGTGGCCGGCCTCGATATGCAGTTCGTTGATGCCGCGCTTGCCCAGATCATCGAGCAGCGCCGTCAGATCGACCTTGCCCTGGGAATCAGGCATGAAGACGATCTCGGCCCCGGCCGCCCGCAAGGCCGCTTCACGCTTGTCATGGGCCTGGGCCGCGTAGATCAGCACCGGGCCGGGTGGCGGCAGCAGACGCGCCGCCGGCGAGATTTCCAGCCTTGAGTCGACCACCACGCGCAGCGGCTGCAGCGCGGTCTCGACCAGGCGCACATCGAGCCGCGGGTCGTCATCGCGCACCGTGCCGATGCCGGTCAGCAGCGCATTGGCACGGCGCCGCCAGGCGTGGCCGTCGCGGCGCGCCGCCTCGCCGGTGATCCATTGGCTCTGGCCATCGGGCAAGGCGGTGCGACCGTCCAGCGAAGCCGCGGCCTTCAGTCGCACGAAGGGCCGGCCTCGCTGCATGCGCGAGAAGAAGCCGATATTGAGCTCGCGCGAGGCCTCGGCCAGCAGGCCGGACTCGGTCGCGATGCCGGCGGCCTGTAGCCGGGCCATGCCCTGACCCGCCACCAGCGGATTCGGGTCGCCGATGGCCGCCACCACCCGCTTCAGCCCGGCGGCGATCAAGGCATCGCAGCAGGGTGGCGTGCGGCCGTGGTGGGAGCAGGGCTCCAGCGTCACATAGGCGGTGGCGCCGCGCAGATCGGCGCCGCGCGCCTGCGCGTCGCGCAGCGCCATCACCTCGGCATGGGCCTGGCCGGCGGCCTGGGTATGGCCGCTGCCCAGCACCCGGCCCTCGGCATCGGTGATGACGCAGCCGACACGCGGATTGGGGTCGCTCAGGCCGATGGCCTGCTCGGCCAGGACCAGGGCATGGCGCATGGCCGATTCGTCGCTGCGGTGAGGGGCGGTGCTGTGCATGGCGGCAGTCTAGCCGGCCAGGGTCCCGGTGTTCATCCCGGAGCTCAGAGCTTCTCCTGGTGCACGACGGTCTTGCTGTCGTAGAACAGGCCATCGGCCGGGCTGGGCAAGCGCCCCGCCGGGCAGGACTGACTGCCGGCGACGACCAGGAAATTCTGCCGGGTCAGCGAGCCATTGACGTCGACATAGTCCAGCGGGTGTTCGACATTGCTGATCGTCTCGTCGCCGTTGTAGTCGGCGCTGTAGCGGCAGATGCGGTAGCCGGCATGGCCGAGTGCGATGCCGTTCAGGATCAGCCGGCCGGTCCATGCGCCACCGTCGAGATTGGGGTAGACCGCGCAGTAGTAGCCGACGCCCTCGGGCATCTCGACGGGCCCGCTCAGCGGGGCATTGCTGAAGCAGTCGTGCGGCGGCGGGGCGGGCGGCTTGCTGGTGCCGGCCGTGATGATGGCCAGGCTCAGCGGCAGGGCGGGGCTGAGCGCCAGTTCGGAGTTGGCGGTGGCGCCGGTCGAAAAGCGCACCGCACCGCTGAGCAGATAGCTGTTCGAGACCGTGCTGCAGTAGGCCGCAACGTCTTCCAGCGTGATCTGGTCCGTGCCGACCCCGTGGTCCGGCAATTGGCACCGCTTGACGATGCGGCCGGTCAGGTTGTCGAACACCCAGGCCACGCCGCTGCTGGTGGCCGGCGGCTTGAAGACGCTGTGGCCATCGCCCAGGTCCTTGGCCGTTGGCGGTATCGTCAGGTGACGGCCCAAAGGGCGGCGGCTTGGGTCGCCCTCGGGGGCGATGGCCAGCGAGCCGCTGAGCCGTGGATCGGCCGGCGTGATGAAGCTGCCCATGATCACTTGCTGCATCGCGCCCGCGCGATCCTCCCAGCTCACCGTGACCTGCACCGACAGCGGCTCGCCGGGACGCTGGGCCAGCACCCGGTTCAGGGTGAAGCTCGCATTGCTTTCGGGGTCGCCCGCGCCGACGCGCTTGAGATCCGCGATCTGCGCGAACGCGCGCACATGTTCCGCCGCATCCGCTGGAAGCACCAGCTCGGAGAAGGACCGGATGGTTTCGAGGTCTTGCTGAGCCAGGCGCACCGCCTCGCTGCGCTGCTTGGCCAGATCGGCGCTGCGCCGCATATTGCCCTGCAGCCCGACCAGGGCCAGCATGCCGAATGACATGATCAGCAAGGCCACCAGGGCTTCGATCAGGGTCACGCCCGCCTGAGCATCAGCGAGTCGACCGATGGGGCGTGGGCTGCGCTTCATTCCGTGCCATCCGACCAACTGCCCGGCACGCGGACAAAGCTGCCGCGCCGGTTGCTCAGCGTGTTGATCAGGTCCGCGTGATAGACGATATCGGCCGTGCCGCTGGCGACCAGGTCGCCGTCGCTGAGCAAGGCGCCGGTCAGCACGGCCGGCTGGGCCCCGACGGTGTTGTTCCAGGAGGTGTTGCCGCGGGCATAGATCAGTCCGTTCAGCAGCATCGGACCATCCAGGGTCAGGGCACCGTTGACTACCAGCAAGAAGGGGTCCGTCGCGGTGCCCAGCGTGATATTGCTGCGGATCTCGGCCGGACCCTCGACCCAGAGCATGCGCCGACCGCTGGCATAAGCCTCCTGCAACTGGGCGCTGCAATCGTCCGCACAGATCAGCTCCCGCATCGCCGGTTGCTGGCGGTAAGTCATCGGTGACATGCCAAAAAACAGCTGGAACATATCGACCGGCTTGCCATCGCGGCTTCGCAGCGTCTCGTCACCACTGACCAGCGCATCGCGCGCCGGCGTGCCCGGCACGCTGCTGAGCCGGCTGGTGCTGCCCAGGTAGCTCAGCCCGGCCTGCATCAGCAAGCCGCTGAGCGCCGGATCGGTGTTGTGCAGGCCCAGCCCGATGGCGCCCAGGTCGACCGCGCCGCGCACCGTCAGCGGGCTGGCGGGCGGCACTTTCAAGGCGCTGACCAGGGCCGCATCAAAAATGAGCACGGTCTTGGCCAGATCGGCCCGGGCGGCAAAGGCCTGGCGGTTGCAGTTCTTGATGATGTCGGTGCAGCTGATCACCTCCACGTTCACGACACCGGCGCGGTCGCGGGGCCGAAAGCGCACCGCGAACATCGGCTGCAAGCGATTGGCGGCGGCCAGCGCCGGCGACACCAGCACGCCGTCGACCGGGCATTGGTAGGACCAGCCCGCGGCCTCGGTGCTGATGCCGGCGGCCACATAGGGGTCGCCGGATGCAGGATTGAGCGGGTTGAAGTTGGCGTCCTTGTCTTCGTCGGTGCTGATGGCGCGATCGGCGCCGATGTTCAGATAGCGCTCGCGGAAACTCGTGCCGATCGCACCGCTGTTCTTGCAACTGGCATCGATGAAAACGCCGTTCAGCGCGTTCAGCACCCATTCTCCGCCGGCTTCGGCGGTTTCCAGCGCGAGGCCGGCCCGGTAGTAGTTGCTGGCGATGCGCTGCTCGAACACCAGATTGCGGTTGGCGAAGGCCGCCATCATCGCCATGATGAAGAACAGCACCATCACGACCACCAGAGTGGCGGCGCCTTGTTGACCAAACGCGCGCTGAGCGGCGGTGCCGCGCATGATCAGCAGCCTCCCTCGATCGCGTCATTGCGCAGCCGGGTGCTGACCGTGACGCTGCGCACCACCCGCGCGTCATGCGCGGCCTTGCCGCTCAGGGTCAGCCGCAGTTCCCGGACCTCCATGCTGGGCGGGCAGTCGGTGGCACCCGCCGGGCAGGGGCGCTGGCAGAACTCGTCCAGCTTGACGCGCTGCACCAGCAGCTGCGGTTCGAAGCTGGTGATCTCCAGGGTCTTGGGATCCGTCAGCGGCTGCCAGTTGCCGCCATGGCGGAATTGCAACTCCTTGGACCGAACGCGGTAACCGAATTCCTCGTTGTTTGCGACCTCACCGTCTTCGTCGGCCTCGCCCTTGGCCCGGCTGTAGCTGTAGAGCAGTTGCCCGTCCTTGTCCAGGCTCGCCATCGCATAGAGATTGGCCTTGGCCGCCGCGCCGGGCGCCGAGACGCCGTCTTCGGCACGCCGGTTGAAGCCGGCGCGGCGCATATCGCGCAGCACCAGATCGGCCGCTGCCCGCAAGTCCTGCTGCACCTGGGTTTCCAGCATCAGGCGGCGATGGTCCTCCAACTGGCCCACCATCATCAACGAGGCGCCGGCAACAACAATCATGCCGACCGTCAGGCCGACCATCATTTCGATCAGGCTCAGACCGTGCTGGAGCCGGCTTGACGATGGGTTCAGCATGGCTGCACTCCACCGAACTTGCCATCGGGTGAGCAGATCAGCACCCGGCCCAGCACGCTGATGCGGACTTCCAGGATGTAGCCCCGGTTGCCGACGACGCGGATGGCCGAGGGGGCCGGTTCGACAATCCGCAGCGGTGCGGTGAAGTCGAGGTTCTTGAATTCGCCGACGAAGGCATCGCCGAGGACCAGAGAAACCCCGGTCAAGGACGGTATCTGGGTGGTGCGGAGCTCGATATTGCCATCGCAGGCGACGCCCGCGCCCTTGGTGCAGTCGCAGCCACGGGCGGCCAGGAAGACCTGGATGGTGTAGCAGGACATGGTGTTGCTGCTGCGGAAGGTCATGCCTGTGCGCTTGTTGCGCAGGCCTCCCTCGGAGCGGGCGTAGGCCAGGTCGGTGCTGAGTTCGTTGGCGATCAACTGGACCCGGCGCTTGTTCATCAGATCGGTCAGCGAGGGCGTGGCCACGGCCAGCACGATGCCCAGCACGGCGACCACCACCAGCAGTTCGATCAGGGACAGGCCCTTGATGCGCGAGGCATTCATCTGGACCAGCATCCACCGGTGGCGGGCAGGTACTGCATCTGGCCGCCGCTCATCGTGATGGACATCTTGGCACAGGCGCTGTCCTTGGCCTGCGGGCTGTTCTCCAGCGCGTTCGCCTCGATGGTGTAGCCGGTGGCGCCGTCGTTCGCCAGCACGATCTTGATCTCGTAATGCTTGTCGATCGACTGATCGCTGCTGAACTGCAGATCGCTGAGCTTTTCGGTGTAGGTCGCCCGGTTGGCGCGCCAGCGCTCCTGTGCCTGCTGCACCGCCGACAAGGTGGCCACGGCGTCGGCACGTCGGCCTTTTTGCATCATTTGCTGGAAGGAGGGCAGGGCGACCGCTGCCAGGATGCCGACGATCACCACCGCCAGCATCAGCTCGACCAGCGTGAAGCCATGCGCGCCCGTCGGACCGGCGGCAGCGTGAGGCGCGGAGGGCGTTCGCATGGCCATGGGAAATTATGTGAACGCGGTGCGCAGCGACTCTCGATCAGGGTCGGCCGCTCGTCGGCCATATCCGACCGTTGATCTACGCGCCCTTGGGTTAGGGGGCTGTTCAGCCGGCGCAGCGCGGCAGGCGCCCCGCGCTGCCGTCGGGTGAGCAAGAGCGCACACGCCCGGTGATCGCGACGATATGGCGAATCGAGGGGCCGCCAGGCGCGGCAATGTCGATGCTGCCGGTGCTGGTCACCGCGCCTTGCCTGGCCTGGAAGCTGAGTTTCTCGACATTGGCGCGTATCGTCGTGGCCTGCTTGGCGGGCAGCCATTCGACCTTGGCCAGGGCAGCCGCATCGGTGCAGCGGGTCTGGCCCGCGTTGTCGCAGTGGCAGCCGTCGCTCGGGCCGCTGTAGACGATGTAGCAACTGCCGCCATCACCCGCGTTGAAGCGCATATGCACGGCCTTGCCCTGAATCACGGCGACGCTGCGCGCCTGCTGCAGATCGGTCATCAGGGTCTGGGCGGTGCCCCGGACATGCTGGCCGAGTCTGAGTCTTTGCATCGACGGGATCGCCTGGCTCAGCAGCACCGCCAGGATCAGGCAGACGACGCAGACCTCGATCAGGCTGAGGCCGCGGAGGTGATGCGAGGGGTGAGGGGCTTGCGGCATGGTCGGCTCCGGACTGGATTCATCGGGCATGAATCCAATCTAGAGGGCCGCACCGGCGCTTTCTGTCCTGCCAAGGGGGGAGCCTGGCACCCCCCTTGGAGGGGCGGCTCAGATATCGCGGATCAGTTGCCGGAACTCGTCCACATCCTCGAAGCTGCGGTAGACCGAGGCAAAGCGCACATAGGCGACCTTGTCGATGCGCTTGAGTTCGCGCATCACCAATTCGCCCATCTTGGTCGACGGCAGTTCGCGGGCGCCGCTGGTCAGCAGCTTTTCCTCGATGCGGGCCAGCGCGGCATCGACTTGCTCGATGCTGACCGGTCGTTTGCGCAGCGCCCGCTGCATCGAGGCGCGCAGCTTGGCCGGGTCGAAGTCGGCCCGGGTGCCGTCTTTCTTGACCACCACGGGCATCGCGATCTCGGCCCGCTCGTAGGTGGTGAAGCGCTTGTCGCAGCCCAGGCAGCGCCGCCGGCGCCGCACCACATCGCCTTCATCCGATTCCCGGGTTTCGACCACCTGGGTTTCGGCATGGGAGCAAAAGGGGCAGCGCATCGGCGGGCGGCGGCTTAGCGGTAGACCGGGAAGTCGCGCGTCAGCGCCGCGACCTTCTCGCGCACGGCGGCCAGATTGGCCTCGTCATGCGGCTTGTCCAGCACATCGGCGATCAGATGGGCAGTGATGCGCACCTGTTCTTCCTTGAAGCCGCGCGTGGTCATCGCCGGCGTGCCCAGGCGGATGCCGCTGGTGACCATCGGTTTCTGCGGGTCGTTTGGGATGCCGTTCTTGTTGCAGGTCATGTGGGCGGCGCCCAGGATGGCCTCGGCCTCCTTGCCGGTCAGGCCCTTGGGGCGCAGATCCACCAGCATCACATGGCTTTCGGTGCCGCCCGAGACGATGCGCAGGCCGCGCTCGATCAGCGTGTCGGCCAGCACCTTGGCGTTCTTGACCACCTGTGCCTGATAGCTCTTGAACTCGGGCGTCAGCGCTTCCTTGAAAGCCACGGCCTTACCGGCAATCACATGCATCAGCGGGCCGCCCTGGATGCCGGGGAAGATCGCCGAGTTGATCTTCTTGGCGATCGCCTCATCGTTCATCAGGATGATGCCGCCGCGCGGGCCACGCAGGCTCTTGTGGGTGGTCGAGGTCACCACATCGGCATGCGGCACCGGGTTCGGGTAGACGCCGGCGGCGATCAGGCCCGCATAGTGGGCCATGTCCACCATGAAATAGGCACCGATTTCCTTGGCGATCTTGCCGAAGCGCTCGAAGTCGATGCGCAGGCTGTAGGCCGAGGCGCCGGCGATGATCAGCTTGGGCTTCTTCTCGCGGGCCAGCGCTTCCATCGCCTCGTAGTCGATTTCTTCCTTGGCGTTCAGGCCATAGGAGATCACGTTGAACCACTTGCCGCTCATGTTCAGCGGCATGCCGTGGGTCAGGTGGCCGCCCTCGGACAGGCTCATGCCCATGATGGTGTCACCGGGCTGCAGCAGCGCGAAGAACACGCCCTGGTTGGCCTGCGAACCCGAGTTGGGCTGGACGTTGGCAAAGTTGGCGCCGAACAGCTGCTTCAGGCGGTCGATGGCCAGTTGCTCGACCACGTCCACATACTCGCAGCCACCGTAGTAGCGCTTGCCGGGATAGCCCTCGGCGTACTTGTTGGTCAGCTGGCTGCCCTGTGCCTGCATCACGGCCGGTGAGGTGTAGTTCTCGGAAGCGATCAGCTCGATGTGATCGTCCTGGCGCTGGTTCTCTTGCTGGACGGCGGCCCACAGATCGGGGTCCACTTGGGCGAGGGTCGAGGTGTTGCGATCAAACATGATGGATGGTGGCGGTCTAGGGTTGGAGTCACGGCGCACGCCGACGCTTGAGCGACGGCGCGGTGTGGCTGCCCAGGCGAACGGCTGATGGCGGCCGGGTTGCTCACCCTTGACCGTTCGCGCTCCCCGGTGGTCCACCACCTCGGGTCACGGCTGTGACCTTGATCGCCAGTCGCGCGAAGCCTGCAGTGTAGCGGAGGCTGCAGGCCCGGCGTCGAGCAAAAGCTGTTTCAGTTCAGCAGGGCGATCTGGTCGGCCGCAGCGGGCGCCGGCGCAGGCGTGCCGTTGACCTCGCGGATCGGCTTGGGCGCGGGCACATAGGGACGGCCGGCGATCACCGACTTCATCTGCTCATGCTCGGCCAGCACCTTGTGGGCATAGCCGGAATCGTCGGGCAGATTGGCGGCGCCGACGTAGTAGCGCAGCCCTTCCTCGATGCCGCCGGCGCGCTGGATGCACTCCTTGAGCACCTGCACGCCGACGCGCAGATTGGTGATCGGGTCGAAGGCGGCCAGATTGCCGCCAAAGGCCTCGTACTTGTCGTCATGCACGCGGGTCAGCACCTGCATCAGGCCCTGGGCCCCGACCGAGCTCTGGGCAAAAGGGTTGAAGCCGGACTCGATGGCCATGATGGCCAGGATCAGGGTCGGCTCGACGCGGGCGCGTTGCCCCACGGTCCAGGCCTCCTGCACCAGGCGGCTGATCGGCTCGGGAGCGACGCGGTAGCGACGCGACAGCCACATGGCGACTGCCGCCTGCTGGCGCGACAGGTCCTTGGGATCGGCGGCCGTGGCGCGGCTCAGCGCATCGGGCTCGCTGAAGCCGGTCAGGGTGTCACCGGAGGCCTCGGCACGGGCTTCCTGGCGGGCATTGAGCCAGCCAAAGGCCTCGGTCTCGAGCTTATGGCGCAAATCCGCCTGGCTGCTGAACATCAGCAAAACAGCCACCACGGCCAGGCCGACCAGGGCCAGGGTGTTGTGGCTGACCACCAGCAGGCCGTGGCCAATGTCCTTGATGAACAAGGATGTGGCCGCAGTGGCGCTGCGGGCGAGGGATAACAAATCACGACGCGCTGTCATGCGACTCCTTTTCTTCTCCGCCACATCTGGCCGACCGGTCCGCTAGGGGCAGGTCAGCCTCGCATGGCAGTGATAATGGGCCGGCATCCCATGAAGCCCTGCCGCTCGAGGTGGCAGAACTCCGGGGCCGGGTCCATCGGCAGCGGGGTGTCTTCTCCGTCCCAAGGCGAAGACACGGGTTAACCCTGAAGTCATCAGGGTAGGCGGATTCTAAGGATCAAAAATAACCCGTCAAGCTTATGGGCCTCTTGCTAAATTACTATTGGTTATGAAGTACCGAGATCTGCGCGACTTTCTGCACGGTTTAGAGGGGATGGGCGAGCTGCGCCGCATCAGCGAGCCGGTATCCCCCCTACTTGAGGTGACGGCCCTCAGTGACAAAGTTTTACGTGCCGAGGGGCCGGCGCTGCTGTTCGAAAAGCCGGCCGGCTACCAGACCCCGGCGCTGACCAATCTGTTCGGCACGACCCGCCGGGTGGCGCTGGGCATGGGCGCGCAAAGCCTGCAGGAGCTGCGCGACGTCGGCCATGTCCTGGCCAGTCTGAAGGAACCGGAGCCGCCCAAGGGGCTGAAGGACGCCGGTCGCATGCTGCAGATGCTGAAGTCCCTGTGGGACATGAAGCCCAGCACCGTGCGCCGCGCGCCGTGCCAGGAGCAGGAGTTTTTAGGTGGGGACGTCAATCTGAAGTCGCTGCCTATCCAGACCTGCTGGCCCGGTGATATCGGGCCGCTGATCACCTGGGGGCTGGTCGTGACCCGCGGGCCGCAAAGCATCGCCAATCCGCGCCTGCGCCAGAACCTGGGCATCTACCGCCAGCAGTTGATCGGCCGACGCCAGCTGATCATGCGCTGGCTGGCCCATCGCGGCGGTGCGCTGGATTTCCGCGACTTTGCGCTGGCCAACCCGGGCCAGCCCTTCCCGATCGCGGTGGCCCTGGGGGCCGACCCGGCCACCATCCTGGGCGCGGTGACGCCGGTGCCCGACTCGCTGTCCGAGTACCAGTTTGCCGGCCTGCTGCGCGGCTCACGAACCGAGGTGGTGGACAGCGGTGTCGGCGAGGCGGGGCGCATGCTGCAGGTGCCGGCCAGCGCCGAGATCGTGCTGGAAGGCCATATCCCGGTGGCCGCCGCCGGCTACACCGGCTTCAGCGAGGACGGCATCCCGCTGAAGGAGAAGGGCGGCTATCTGCATGCGCTGGAGGGCCCGTTCGGCGACCACACCGGCTATTACAACGAGCAGGACTGGTTCCCGGTCTTCGAGGTCCAGCGCCTGACCCAGCGGCCCGAGCCGATCTACCACTCGACCTATACCGGCAAGCCGCCGGACGAACCGGCCATCCTCGGCGTGGCGCTCAACGAGGTCTTTGTGCCCATCCTGCAAAAGCAGTTCAGCGAGATCGTCGACTTTTATCTGCCGCCCGAGGGCTGCAGCTATCGCATGGCTGTGATCTCGATCAAGAAGGCCTATCCGGGCCATGCCAAGCGCCTGATGTTCGGCCTGTGGAGCTTTCTGCGCCAGTTCATGTACACGAAGTTCATCGTCGTGGTCGACGACGATGTCGATATCCGCGACTGGAAGGAAGTGATCTGGGCCATCACCACCCGCATGGACCCGGTGCGCGACACCACGCTGGTCGAGCAGACGCCGATCGACTATCTGGACTTCGCCTCGCCGGTCAGCGGCCTGGGCGGCAAGATGGGGCTGGACGCCACCAACAAGTGGCCCGGCGAGACCAATCGCGAATGGGGCCGCAGCATCACGATGACACCCGAGGTGGATCGCCGCATGAGCGAGCTCTATCAACGTTTGTTTACAGCCTAGGGTTCGTCCCAGGCTTGAAGCCCGACCGTTGCTCGCCTACTGTTGTGAGGCCTGTCTAACAGGTACACCCTCTGGCGCAGTCTCTGCGCGCCAGGAGCCCTGCGGCAGATAGCTGCAGAGCCCCAAAGAGGGCGTCAGCCATCCACCCCTCCCGGCCTCGTGCTTGGGAGGGGTCCGTCTTTTTGGGGTCGCATAGTTTGTAGGCCGCAAGATCTTGGGCGTCGTGCGCTCATTTGCCGGCCAGCAGGCCCAGCCATTCGTAGACCACATAGCGCAGCCGCCTGAAGCCTTCGCTGGACGGCACCCATTCGCTGGGCAGGTAGGCGGTGTCGGCGCGCACATCCACCGGCGCGAGCAGCAGCTCGATGCGCCCGGCCGCCGCCTCGCGGAAAGCCCGCTCGGCACGCGGCATGTGGTGGCCATGGGTGACCAGCACCACGCGGGTGATGCCGGCCTGCAGCAGCAGCGGCAAGCTGAAAGCGGCGTTCTCGCGGGTATCGCGCGCGCGCCCTTCGGCCCAGCGCAGCGCGATCCCGAACTCGTCCTTGGCGACGGCTTGCACCACCGGCGCCTCGCCGACATCGCCAGGCCGCCCGCCCCAGCCCACGCCGCCGCTGAAGGCCAGCGGCAGGCCGCTGCGCCGCGCCAGCCAGGCACCGTAGCGCAGGCGTTCCAGGGTCAGCGGCTTCAGGGTCGGCCCGTCGTACTCGGGTGCGATCTGCAGCACGCCGGCACCCAGCACCAGAATGGCGCTGTGCTGCGGCTCGCCGTGACGCAGGCCATCGACTTGGGCCGCCGTCAGCGCTGCCGGCACACCCAGCAGCCATTGCTGCAGCTGATCGGCCGCGACCTCGGTGAACGAGAACCACAGCCCCAGCAGACCCAGCACGAACACGCTGCGGCCCAGACGCCGGTGCCGGCGCAGCAGCGCCGCACCCAGCACCAGCACCAGCATCAGCGGCACCGGTGGCATCAGCAGGACCTGGACGAGGGGCTTGAGATCCTGCAGGGCTTGGAGCAAGGCATTCATGGTCGCGCATGATGCCGCAAACCGGCTGAAGTCCTGCCGCGCCTGCCCTGATAATCGGCGCGCATGTCATCCCTCATTGCTCGCCCGTGGCTGCGGCGTCTGGCCGGCTCGGTCCTCGTCGTCATTCTCCTGTTAGGCCTGGCCTGGTGGGCCGTGCCCTGGTGGGTCGAGGGCGCGGGCATGCGTCTGGCCAGCCAGGCGCTCGGCCGCGAAGTCAACGTGGAGAAGGCGCGATTCCAGCCCTGGCGCCTGGGCCTGGTGCTGGATGGGGTCAAGGTGGCCGGTGCTTCGCCCGGCGATGGGGCCTTGCTGGAGATCGCGAGCACCGAGGCGACGCTGTCGCTACGCTCGCTCTGGCATCGCAGCCCGGTGCTCGACTCGCTGCACATCGAGCGCCCGCTGCTGCGCCTGAGCCGCGTAGCCGAGGGTCGCTATGACATCGACGATCTGTTGAAACGTTGGAGCCAGCCTGCGGAGAAGGCGGAGTCGGAGAGGGGGGCGAACCTGGCGCTCTACAACCTCAGCCTCGCCGGGGGCCAGGTCTTGCTGGACGACAAGCCGATGGGGCGGCGCCACGAGCTGAGCGATCTGCGCATCGATCTGCCCTTTGTGTCCCTGCTCGATGCCCATGTCGAGGTCCGTGTCGAGCCGCGGCTGTCGGGCCGGCTCAATGGTGTGGCCTTCGGTTCCAAGGCCCAGGCCCTGCCGTTCGCGCAGACGCGGCAGGCGCGGCTGGACTTCAGCTTGAAGGACTTCGATCTGGGGCCTTATCTGGCGTACTGGCCCCAGCAGATGCCGCTGCGACCCGAGCGCGGCCGGCTCAGTGCCGAGCTGCAGCTGCTGTTTTCGCAGACTGCGGGCAAGGCGCCCGAACTCAAGCTCGGTGGCCGCATCGATGCCGATGAGGTGGGTCTGGCTCTGGGCGAACATAAGTCCTGGCTGGTCTGGGATAGGCTGCAGCTGGGGCTGGGTGATGTGCAGCCGCTGAAAAAGCAGCTGCTGCTCGACACGCTGGTCTGGACTGGGCCGAAGCTGGCCTTGCAGCGTGATGCCGCCGGCCGCCTGCTGCTGCCGCAGTTCGACGCAGCGCCGCCGGCCGAGCATGGGCCTGAAACAAGGCCCGACGCGCCGTCCGCATGGCGTTTCGCGCTGCGGCAGTTCGAGCTGCGCCAGGCCGGCCTGGCTTGGCGCGATGAATCCTTGCGACCGGCGGCCGAGCTGGGCCTCAGCGAGCTGGGGTTGAAACTCAGCGCGCTGAGCTGGCCGCTGCGGGACAAAACCGGCCTGAGCTTCGAGGCCAAGCTGGACAAGCTCAAGGGCGGCAAGCCCGCCATCCTGTCCGGCAGCGGCGAGCTGACGGCCGAGGCGCTGAGCCTGACGGGGCAATGGCAAAACCTGGCCCTTGAATGGTTGTCGCCCTATCTGCAGGCCGAACTGCCGCTGGCAATGCAGGGGCGCTTGGCGGGCCAACTGCGGCTCGATCTTGCCCAGCCCCTGGTGGCAGACGCCGGGCAGCGCGCCAAGCTGACGCTTAAGGGCCTGCAGCTCGACGACCTGAAAGCCCATCAACTGCTGGCCAGTGGTCGCCGGGAGGAGTTGCTCAGCGTGGCGGGGCTGAGCCTGGATGAGCTGCTGGCGGAGCCGGCGGCGCGCCGCCTGGCGCTCGGCCAACTGAGCCTTCGTGAACCGCGCCTGGCCCTGCAGCGTTCGGCCGATGGTGTCCTGAGCGTGCTGGCCTTGATGCCGGCCAAGGCCGCAGAGCCGGGTGCACCCTGGTCGACCCAGCTGGCGGCGCTGGCGATCGACGGCGGAGCGCTGCGTTTCAGCGACGCCGCCGTGCAGCCGCTGGCCGGCGTGCCCGGCCAGCCCCATCTGCTGGTGCTCGAGCAGTTGCGGCTGCGGGCGCAAAAGCTGGGCCAGGCGCGTTCGCCGCTGCAGCTGTCGGCGCAGCTGGGGCGGCCTGCTGGCGGCCAGCGCCGCAGCGGGGGCGCGGCGGCGGCCATGCTGGGCAAGCTGCAGTGGGAGGGTGAGCTGGCGCTGTCGCCGCAGCTCTCGGCGCGCGGCAGCCTGCGCGCCGAGCGATTGCCGCTGCAGCTGCTTGATCCCTATCTGGACCCGGCGCTGGGCCTGCATCTGCGCCGTGCCGAGGCGGGCTTTCGCGGCACGCTGGCGCTGGCGCAAGGCCCTCAGGGTCTGGCGGCGCAGGCGCAGGGCGATCTGCTGCTGGCCGATCTGCGGCTGCTGCATACCCGGGCCGAGGCCGACGGCGTGCGCCGCATCGACGAAGAGCTGCTGAGCTGGCAGGCCTTGAATCTGGCCGGCCTTAAGCTGGACCTGCGGCCCGCCACCCCGCTGAAGCTTGATATCGGCGAGGCCAGCCTCAGCGACTTCTACGCCCGGCTGATCATTGATGAGCAGGGGCGTTTCAATCTGGGCGAACGTGCGCCCAAGCCTGCGGCTGACGCCGCCGCCCCGTCCGCTGCCGGGCCGGGTCTGCAACTGCAGATCGGCCAGACCCGGCTGGCCGGCGGCAGCGTGGATTTCAGCGACCGCTTCGTCAAGCCCAATTACAGCGCCAAGCTCAGCGAGCTGCGCGGCAGCCTCGGTACTTTCGCCAGCGGCCAGACGCAGATGGCGCCGCTGAACCTGAGCGGCAAGGTGGCCGGCACCGGGCTGCTGGAGATCAAGGGCGAGCTGAACCCGGCCGGTGCACCGCTGCTGATGGACATCCAGGCCAGCGCCACCGATATCGAGCTGGCGCCGCTGTCGCCTTCTGCCGGCACCTACGCCGGCTATGCGATCGATCGCGGCAAGCTCTCGACCCGCGAGCACTACCGCATCGCGCCGGGCGGCGCCTTGCAGGCCGACAACCAGCTGGGGTTGAACCAGCTGACCTTTGGCGAGCGCATCGACAGTCCCGATGCCACCAAGCTGCCGGTGCTGCTGGCCGTGGCCTTGCTGAAGGACGGCAATGGCGTGATCGATCTGAACCTGCCGGTCAGCGGCTCGCTGGATGACCCCGAGTTCAGCATCGGCGGCCTGATCTTCCGGCTCATCGTCAATCTGCTGGGCAAGGCGCTGACCTCGCCGTTCTCGCTGCTGGCCGGTGGTGGCTCGACCGACCTGAGCCAGGCCGAGTTCCTCCCCGGCAGCACCGGCCTGGCCGACAGCGCGCCGGCCAATCTGGACAAGCTGGCCAAGGCGCTGGCCGACCGGCCCAGCCTCAATCTGACGCTGACCGGTTGGGCCGACCCGGCGGCCGAGCGTGCGGCGGTGCAGGCGGCCAAGGTCGAACAATCGCTGCTGGCCGAGCGCCGCCGCGAGCTGCGCCGCCAGCAGAACGCCAGCGGCCAGGCGGCCGCCGAGGCCGGCGCTCTGCAGCTCAGCGAAGCCGAGCGCCAGCGCCTGCTGCGCGTGGTCTACAAGGCCAGCAGCCTGCCGAACCGGCCGCGCAATCTGGTCGGCATGCTCAAGGAGGTGCCGATGGCCGAGATGCAGGCCATGCTGGCGGCCAGCCACGAGGTCAGCGAGGAGGCGCTGCGCCAGCTGGCGCTGGAGCGCGCCGTCGTCGTGCGCGACGCGCTGATCGCCAAGGGCGTGCCGAACGCCCGGCTGTTCCTGGCCTCGCCCAAGCTGCACGCGGCCGAGGCGGGCAAGACCTGGACCCCGCATGTGGAGCTGGCGCTGGCGACGCAGTGAGCGACTCTGGGCTATGCTGGCGGCCCCAGCCCAGCCCCACTCTCGATGACAGCATGAGCCACACAGACACCATCACCCTTGGCGGAGGCTGCTTCTGGTGCCTGGAGGCGGTGTATGAGCGTGTGCGCGGCGTGACTGCGGTGGAGTCGGGTTATTGCAATGGTCATGTCGACCGCCCCAGCTACGAGCAGGTCTGCTCGGGCCGGACCGGTCATGCCGAGGTGGTGCGGGTCAGCTTCGATGCGCAGCTGATCTCGCTGCGCGAGATTCTCGAGATCTTCTTCACCATCCACGACCCGACCACCTTGAATGCGCAGGGGGCCGATGTCGGCACCCAGTACCGCTCGGGCATCTACTACCGCAGCCCCGAGCAGCTGGCTGTGGCGCGCGAGGTGCTGGACGAGATCCAGGCCTTCCACCAGGGCCGGATCGTCACCGAGCTGCTGCCCGAGCGCAACTACAGCAGCGCCGAGGCCTATCACCAGCACTACTACGCCCGCAACCCCGAGCAGGGTTATTGCGCTTTCGTCGTCGCCGGCAAGGTGGACAAGTTTCTGGCGAGCTTTGCGCGCCATGTGCGTGAGTGACTGAGCGACCATGATAGTGCTGCAGGGCCTGCGCTACCGCTATGCGCAGGGACCGGAGATTGCCTTTGCCGACCTCAGTCTGCCGCCCGGCCAGGGTCTGCTGCTGCGCGGCGCCTCGGGCAGCGGCAAGTCCACCCTGCTGGCCCTGATGGCCGGCCTGCTCAGCGCCAGCGCCGGCCGGCTGGAGATGGCCGGCGCCGAGTTGGGACGATTGAGCCCGCGCCAGCGCGACGCCTGGCGCGGCGCCTGCCTTGGTTTTGTGCCGCAGCGCCTGCACCTGAGCGCGGCGCTGACGGTGCGCGACAACCTGGCCTTGCCTTATCTGAGTGCCGGCCTGCCCGTGGATCACGCTCGCATCGACGAGCTGCTGCAGCGCCTGGAACTGCAGGCCCTGGCGCCGCGCCGGCCACATCAGCTCAGCCTGGGCCAGGCCCAGCGGGTGGCACTGGCGCGCGCGCTGCTGCGCCGCCCCAAGCTGCTGCTGGCCGATGAACCGACCGCCAATCTCGATGACGAGAGTGCCGGCGCTGCTTTGAACCTGCTGAGCCAGGCCGCACGGGAGCAGGGCGCGACCCTGGTGCTGGCTACCCACGACAGCCGGGTGGCGCAAGCGCTGGGCGGCGAGCTGCACGACATGCGGCTGCCCAAACTGATGGCGATGAACGAGGCCGCGCGATGAACAGTCTGGCAAGCCTGGCCTGGCGCTATCTGTGGGCGCGGCCGCTGGTGTCGGCGCTGAATCTGCTGCTCTTGAGCCTGGGCTTGGCGGCGATCAGCTTTGTGCTGCTGGTCAGCGAGCAGATCGAGGGCGGGGTGCGGCGCGATCTGGCCGGCATCGATCTGGTGGTCGGTGCCAAGGGCAGCCCGATGCAGATCATGCTGGCCGGCGTGTTCCATCTCGATGTGCCGACCGGCAATATCCCGCTGGCCACGCTCGACGCGCTGCGTGCCCAGCCGCTGGTGGCGCGCGCGGTGCCGATCTCGCTGGGCGACAGCCTGCGCGGCTTTCGCATCGTCGGCACCACGCCCGACTATCTCGAGCTCTACCAGGCTCGACTGGCTGCGGGGCGGCTCTGGCAGCGGCCGCTGCAGGCGGTGCTGGGCGCCGAGGCGGCGCGCCGCACCGGGCTGAAGCTGGGCGACCGCTTTGCCGGCAGCCATGGCCTGGGCGAGCAGGGCCATGAGCACGGCGAGCATCGCTACACCGTCGTCGGCCTGCTGGCCGAGACCGGTGGCGTGCTCGATCGGCTGGTGCTGACCGATCTGGCCTCGGTCTGGCAGGTGCACGAGGATATGCACGCGGTTGATGCCGAGGACCGCGTGGCGCTGGAGGCCGAGCGCGAGATCACGATGGCCCTGGTCAGCTACCGCAGCCCGCTGGCCGCGATCGCGCTGCCGCGCTGGGTCAATGCCCAGGACGGCCTGCAGGCTGCCGCGCCGGCGCTGGAGACCGCCCGGCTGCTGCGTATGGTGGGCGCCGGCACCGAGGTGCTGCGCGGCTTTGGCGCGGTGCTACTGCTGGCGGCGGCGCTGTCGGTCTTCGTCGCCCTGCTGCATGCGGTGCGCGAGCGCCAGGGCGATCTGGCAATGCTGCGCATGCTGGGCGCGCCGGCCTGGCGGGTCGCGGCCCTGGTCAGCCTGGAGGGGCTGTGGCTGGCGCTGCTGGCCAGCCTGCTGGGCCTGGCCCTGGGCCATGGCTTGACGGCTTTGCTAGGCTGGGTGCTCGCGGCGCAGCAGTCGCTGCGCATCACTGGCAGTTGGTGGTCGGTCTGGGAGGCCCTGGTGCCGGTGCTGGCCTTGCTGCTGGCCCTGGCCAGCGCGGCCTGGCCGGCCTGGCGGGCCTACAAGCTGGATGTCACCGAGCTGCTGCAAGCTCCTCATTGAACCGAGCAATAAAAGGAATGCGATGAACAACAAGCACCTCGTGCTGGCGGCCTTCTGGCTGGCGGCCGGACTTTGCGGCGCTGCCCAGGCACAATCGAAGCCGGCGCCGGCCAAGCCCGCGCTCAGCGAGCACGCGAAGAAGGACATCGAACGCCACCGCGCGATGTCCAAGGCCCATGAGGACGCGGCGCGCTGCCTGGAATCGGGCGAGACCGAGGAACGCTGCCAGAAGACGCTGCTGGCCGCCTGCCGCGGTCTGGCCATCGGCAAGTACTGTGGGTTGAAACATGAACATTGAACGACTGTTGCGCCATGTCCCGTTGTTGCTGGCGGCCTGCCTGAGCCTGGGTGCGCAGGCTCAGCAACAGCCATCGAGCAATGCCGCCACTGCGCTGGGCCAGGGCCCCGGCTATCACGACCCGCGCAGCCCGATCAAGCCCTTGCAGGAACGCGAGGGCGTGGTGTCCTGGCCGCTGCTGTCCTCGGTGACGGTCAAGGCCGACAAGAAACGGCTGGTGCCCAGCTTCCCGGCCGGCGTGCAGGCGCTGGACAAGCAAAAGGTCAAGGTGCAGGGTTTCATGATGCCGCTGGAGCCGGGCGACAAGCAGCGCCATTTCCTGCTGTCCTCGGTGCCGACCAGCTGCTCCTTCTGCGTGCCGGCCGGCCCAGAAGGCCTGATCGAGGTGCGCAGCAAGACCCCGGTGCGCTACACGCTGGAGCCGGTCACGGTCGAAGGCCAGATGGCCGTGCTCAGCAACGATCCCTACGGCTTGTTCTATCGGGTGCTGGACGCGCAGCCGGCCGAGTAGGCCGGATAGGCCGGTTAGGAGCCGCGTTCAGGGCGCCAGCCGCTCGCGCAGCCACTGGCCGGTGTCGCCGAGCCGGTAGCTGATGCGGTCATGCAGGCGCGACTTGCGGCCCTGCCAGAACTCCCAGCGCTCCGGCAGCAGGCGATAGCCGCCCCAGTGCGGCGGGCGTTCCGGGTTCAGGCCATGCTGGACGGCGGCCTTGGCCGCATTGGCCACCAGCACCGCCCGCGAGCTGATCACCTGGCTTTGCGGCGAGGCCCAGGCGCCCAGGCGCGAGTCGAGCGGGCGCGAACGGTAGTAGGCATCGGACTGGGCCGCGTCGACCCGCTCGACCCGGCCTTCGATGCGCACCACCCGCTCCAGCTCCACCCAGTGGAACTGCAGCGCCGCGAAGGGATGGGCGGCCAGTTCGCGGCCCTTGCGGCTGTCGTAATTGGTGTACCAGACGATGCCGCGCTCGTCGCAGTCCTTGATCAGCACGATGCGGGTCGACGGCCGGCCATCGGCGCCGACCGTGGCCAGTGTCATCGCGTTCGGCTCGGGCAGCTCGGCCGCCAGCGCCTGCTCCAGCCACAGCTTGAACTGGGCCAGCGGCCGGTCCGCCACCTGGGTCTCGTCGAGCTCGCCGAGCTCATAGCTTTTGCGTAGATCAGAGAGTTTGCTCATGGGAGCAGTATGCCCCGAGCGCGTAGAAAGCCTTAGGTAAACGCCCCACTGGCAGGGCTACAGGGCGGTGGGCATGCTGTCATCAGTAGTCACGGGCGAACCGGCACAGACCGGCCTCGGGGGATTTTGTGAAGGATCAGGGCGAATGATGAAACGACGGCCGGTAGTCGTCGTGCTGGCGGCAGGACGGGGCATGCGCTTTCGTGGCCAAGGGCACAAGCTCGAGCAGGCGCTCGGGCCGGAGACCTTGTTGTCTCAAACCCTGAAGAATGCGGTTCAGACCGGCTTGCGGGTGGTGGTGGTGACCAGCGAAAACCTGGCCGGCGCGGTGCGCGACACGGTGGCCGTGCGCGACATCATCGTGATGCCCGAGCTCGACGAGAAGGGCCGCCCCAGCCCGGTCGGCATGGGGCATTCGATCGCGGCCGGCGTGGCCGCGACCGGCGACGCCGAGGGCTGGCTGATCGTGCCGGCCGATATGCCGATGCTGCGCGCCAGCAGCATCCTCAGGGTGGCCGAGGGGCTGGAGCAGTACCCGATCAGCTTTGCCCAGTACAAGGGCCGGCGCGGTCATCCGGTGGGCTTCAACGCCGAGCTGTTCTCCGAGCTGGTCGGGCTGCAGGGCGACGAGGGCGCACGCCGGCTGATCGCGCGCTACCCCTCGCAAGGCCTGGAGGTCGACGATCCCGGCGTGCTGCTGGACATCGACACGACCGAGGACCTGGCGCGGCTGCGCGCGTCCTCAGCCTCCGCCTTGCCCGACTGACTCGCGCAGCGGCTCGCACAGCCCATGGCTGGCGGCCAGATGGTATTGGCGCTCCAGTTCGCGGTCGCGGATGCCGTGGCCGCGCAAGCTCATTACGGTGCGTTGCAGATAGTCCAGCGTGCTGCCGTAGCGGCCCTGGGCATGGCGGAACACCTGCAGGAGCTGGCCCTCGTCGAGCGGGCCGGTCAGATGACTGCTGCGGCGCGACAGCGTGAAGGCCAGCGCGCGCTGCTCGCCGAGCGCGCCATGGCAGCGCAGCCAGCGCGGCTCATACACCCCGGTCACCATCTCGCGCGCCCACAGCTGGCGCAGCGCGGCTTCGGCCTGCGCGGCGGCCACCCGGTACAGCAGGCCCTGGCAGCTGCCGCCCGACAGCAGGGCCAGCACCAGGCCGGGTTGCTCGGGCGTGCCGCGATACAGCCGCGACTGCATGCGCAGCGCACGGTGGTAGCCGCGCACCCGCGCCAGCTGCTGCTCGGCCACCTCGATCTCGGGCCGCCAGATCAGCGAGCCGTAGGCAAACAGCCAGAGGTCCTGGGGCCGCCCCCCGGCGCGCAGCCGGGCCAGGTGCTGGGCCAGCAGCTGAGGACGTTGCAGGGTTTCATCATCCGGACATGAATCAGACATCGCGAGATGATGCCAAAGAAGATCATCCCGGGCTTGCGCTACATTGCGGGCCATGCTGAAGCTGATACCCGCTCCCTTGCTTGGCGCCTTGACCGGCCTGCTGCTCGCCCTGAACACCGTCACCGGCGTGGCGCTGATGATGCCGCCGGCCCTGCTCAAGCTCTTGCTGCCGCTGCCGGCCCTGCGCCGGCTGTGCAATGAGTTGCTCAACGGCATCGCGGCCGGCTGGGTGGCGGTCAACAACGGCTGGATCGCCCTGGTCAACCCGCAGCGCTGGGATGTGCAGGGGCTGGACGGCCTGAACCGGCGCGGCTGGTACCTGGTGTCGCCGAACCACCAGACCTGGGTCGATATCCTGGTGCTGCAGCGCATCTTCCACGGCCGCATCCCCTTTCTGAAGTTCTTCCTGAAGCGCGAGCTGATGTGGGTGCCGGTGATCGGCCTGGCCTGGTGGGCGCTGGACTTCCCCTTCATGAAGCGCGGCCGCAACGCCGCCTCGCAGGCGGCCGACCTGGCCACCACGCGCAAGGCCTGCGAGAAGTTCAAGACCATGCCGACGACGGTGATCAACTTCGTCGAGGGCACGCGCTTCACCGCGGCCAAGCATGCCGAGCAGAACGGCCCCTACCGCCATCTGCTCAAGCCCCGCGTCGGCGCGCTGGCGATGGCGCTGGCGACCATGGGCGAGCAGTTCGAGGCCATGCTGGACGTCACCCTGATCTACCCCGAAGGCGCGCCCAGCTTCTGGCAGCTGCTCAGCGGGCGCTGCGGCCCAGTGATCGTGCGGGTGCAGCAGCGGCCGATACCGGCCGAGCTGGTGGGCGGCAATCCGATGGAGGACAAGCGCCAGCTGGTGCGCATCTCCAACTGGATCAAGGGCCAGTGGAGCGACAAGGATGCGCTGATCGACAGCGTGCTGCCGGCCAAGGCCGGCGCAGCGGCCGCAACGCCCGCAGCGGCGCCAGCCGACTGAGCGCGCTCAGACGCTGAAGACCTGCACCGCCTGCGCGAGCCGGCCCGCCTGGTCCTTCAGCTGCTCGCTGGACGCCGCCATCTCCTCGACCAGGGCCGCGTTCTGCTGCGCCACCCGGTCGAGCTCCTGCACCTGCAGCTGCAGCTCGCTGATGTCCTGGCCGTCCTGACCCGAGCTCTGGTCCAGGCGCAGCATCAGGCCGCTCAGCTGCTGGATCTCGGCCACCATCTGCTGCAGGGTCTGGCCGGTCTCACGCACCTGGCGCGAGCCGGCCTCGGTGCGCTCGGTGGTGTCGCTGATCAGGGTCTTGATCTCGCGCGCGGCCTCGCCGGCGCGCTGGGCCAGCGCCCGCACCTCGGACGCCACCACCGCAAAGCCGCGCCCCGACTCGCCGGCACGCGCCGCCTCGACCGCGGCGTTCAGCGCCAGGATATTGGTCTGGAAGGCGATGCCGTCGATCACGCCGGTGATGTCGCCGATGCGCTGCGCGGCCGCATCGATGCCCTGCATCGAGGCGATCGCCTCGCCCATCTGGCTGCCGGCGCGCTGCGCCACGGCCCGCGTGCCGTCGGCCAGCGCGCGGGCCTCGCCGGCACTGGCGATGCGCAGGCGCAGGCGTTGCATCACCTCGTCGAGCCGGGCGCTGGCGCGCTGGGTGGTGGCGGCGGTCTCCTCGGTGCGGCTGGACAGGTCGAAGTTACCCTGGGCGATCTGGCCCGAGGCGGCATGCAGCTCGTCGACATTGGCGCGCACCTCGCGCACCATGCCGGCCAGGCCGCGCTGCATTGCCAGCATATGGGCCATCACGCTGCTGCGGTCGTCCTGCGCCACCCGCAGCCGCTGGTTCAGCGTGCCGTGGGCAATGCCCTGGGCCACCTGACGCACATCGCTGGGCTCGCCGCCCAGCGAGCGCATGATGCGGCCGCTGATCAGGCCGGCGATGACCGCGCCCATCAGGCAGGCCAGGCCCAGGCCCAGCCAAGCCGCCCAGCGCGCCTGGGCATAGCGCTCGCGCCCCTGCTCGTACTCGCGCCTGGCCACGTCCAACTGCACGGCCACCAGCGCGTTGAGCTGATCGCTGAGCGGGTCGATCAGCTGGTAGAGCTGCTGGCCGGCCAGGCGGGCGAGGGCGCTGTCGTCGCCGGCCGCCAGCGCGGCCAGCAGCGCGCTGCGCAGGCGCTCGGCCTCGGCCAGCAGCGGCGTGATGCGGGCCACCAGGGCCTTCTCCTCGGGCACCAGATAGGTCTGGCTGTAAGCGCTCCATTGCCGGCGTATCAGCTCGCCGGCCGCCTCGATCTGGCGCGCCGCCGCGGCTGCATCGAGCTGGCCCAGCCGCACCTTGTGCGTGCTGTCGACCACGGTGACGGCGTAGGCATCGGCCACCGCCTTGATCTGCTGCAGCGGCACGACCCGGTCGTCATAGACCGTGCGCAGCGACTCGTTGGAGCGGGCCAGCATCGTCATGCCCGCCAGCGCGAGCCCCGACATCAGCAGGCACAGCACGGCGGTCAGCAGGGTCAGGCGGGCGCGCACGCTGGGGATGCGCGCAAACAAGGCGTCGAGCAACATGGTCTTCACTCCCTGAGTGGGCGCCCGAAGCCCGGGCCTGCATCTGAGGCAGGCTTGGTTCCGGCGGGCGCCAGCCGACTATATCGACCGCCGGAGTCGGCGGCTAGCGCCCGCTGGCCGCGTCTTGTTCCCTTGATGTAACCTGCAGTCGGCCGGGATCTTGTAATATGGTTACCAATATTCAACCTGCCGAGTTACATCGGCCGACGGCATGAACAACACCCTCAAAGCAGTCACGGCACGCATCCGCGAACGCAGTGCCGCCACGCGCGGCCGCTATCTCGATGGCCTGGACAAACTGGCGGGCCGCAAGCGGGGCATCGAGCGCATGGGTTGCGCCAATGTCGCCCATGCGGTGGCCGCGATGCCGGCCAATGACAAGCTGCGCATCGTCGCCGAGAAAGCGCCGCACCTGGGCGTGGTGACCGCCTACAACGATATGTTGTCGGCCCACCAGCCCTACGAGGTCTATCCGGCGCTGATACGCGAAGCCGCCCATGCGCTGGGCGCCACGGTGCAGGTGGCCGGCGGCGTGCCGGCCATGTGCGACGGGGTCACGCAGGGCCTGCCCGGCATGGAGCTGAGCCTGTTCTCGCGCGACAGCATCGCGATGTCGACCGCGATAGCGCTGTCCCACGACGTCTTCGATGCCGCCCTGCTGCTGGGCATCTGCGACAAGATCGTGCCCGGCCTCTTGATCGGGGCCCTGCACTTCGGCCATCTGCCCTGTGTCTTCGTGCCGGCCGGGCCGATGAGCTCGGGCCTGTCGAACAATGACAAGGCCAAAGTGCGCGAGCAGTTCGCCCAGGGCAAGGTCGGCCGCGACGAGCTCCTGAAGGCCGAGTCGGCCGCCTATCACGGCGCCGGCACCTGCACCTTCTACGGCACGGCCAATAGCAACCAGATGCTGCTGGAGGCCATGGGCCTGCATGTGCCCGGCGCGGCCTTTGTCCATCCGCACGACGAACTGCGCGAGGCCCTGACCCGCGAGGCGGTGCGCAGCGCGCTGAGCATCACCGCCAAGCAGCGCTACACGCCGATCGGCAAGCTGGTCGACGAGCGCTGCATCGTCAACGCGATGGCGGCCCTGCTGGCCACCGGCGGCTCGACCAACCACCTGATCCACTGGGTGGCCGTGGCCCGCTCGGCCGGCATCCTGATCGACTGGAGCGACTTCTCCGAGCTCTCTGGCGTGGTGCCGCTGTTGTCACGCGTCTACCCGAACGGTGCGGCCGATGTGAACCAGTTTCAGGCGGCCGGCGGCCCCGGCTTTGTGATCCGCGAGCTGCTCGATGCCGGGCTGATGCACGAGGACGTGCTGAGCGTGGCCGGCGAGTCGCTGCGCCCCTATGCCAAGGTGCCGACGCTGGCCGCCGAGGGGGCCCAGGTGGTCTGGCATGCGCTGCCGCCGGACAGCGGCGACGAGTCGGTGGTGCGCCGCGCCGCCGCCCCCTTCAGCGCCACCGGCGGCCTGAAGCTGCTGCAGGGCAATCTGGGCCGCTCGGTGATCAAGGTGTCGGCGGTGCCCGAGGACCGCCACATCGTCGAGGCGCCGGCGCGCATCTTCAATGACCAGGACTCGATGCTGGCCGCCTTCAAGGCCGGTGAGCTGGAGCGCGATGTGGTCGTGGTCGTGCGCTTCCAGGGCCCGCAGGCCAATGGCATGCCCGAGCTGCACAAGCTGACCCCGCCGCTGGCCGTGCTGCAGGGCAAGGGCTTCAAGGTGGCCCTGGTCACCGACGGCCGCATGAGCGGCGCCTCCGGCAAGATTCCGGCGGCCATCCATGTCTCGCCCGAGGCCCTGGCCGGCGGGCCGCTGGGCAAGCTGCGCGACGGCGATCTGGTCCGGCTGGACGCCGTCAGCGGCGAGCTGCTGGCCCTGGTGCCCGAGGCGGAATGGGCGGCCCGCGAGCAGGCCGCGATCACGCCCGAGCAGCGCGACGACAACGGCCACGGCCTGGGCCGCGAGTTGTTTGCCGGCATGCGCCGCAATGTCTTGAGCGCCGAAGAGGGCGCTGTCACCTGGTTGTGAAGAATCCAATGATGAACACCGATACCCTCAGCCTGGCCAGCCACGGCCCCGTCATTCCCGTCATCGTGATCCAGCGTCTGCAGGACGCGGTGCCGCTGGCCGAGGCCCTGGTGGCCGGCGGCGTCAAGGTGCTGGAGGTGACGCTGCGCACCCCGGTGGCCTTGCAGGCGATGGAGGCGATGGCCCGCGCCGTGCCCCAGGCCATCGTCGGCGCCGGCACGCTGCGCACCGTGGCCGATGTCAAGGCCGCCCGCGACGCCGGCTGCCAGTTCGGCGTCAGCCCCGGCTACACCGACGCGATCGGCGCGGCCTGCCGCGAGCAGGGCCTGCCGCTGCTGCCGGGGGTATCGACGGCCAGCGAGGTGATGCAGGCCAATGCGGCCGGCTACGGCTTTCTGAAGCTGTTCCCGGCCGTGGCCGTGGGCGGTGTCAATCTGCTGAAGGCGCTGGCCGGGCCGTTCCCTGATGTGGCGTTCTGCCCCACCGGCGGCATCTCGCTGGCGACCGCGCCGCAGTTCCTGAGCCTGCCCAACGTCAAGGTCTGCGGCGGCTCCTGGCTGACCCCGCAGGACGCGGTCGACGCCGGCGACTGGGCCCGCATCACCCGGCTCGCCGCCGAGACCCACTCACTGCGGTAGATCGAAGACCAGGCAGGTTGTGCTCGCATGGGCATAGAGCTTGCCGTCGTGGCCGACCAGGCGCGCCTCCGAGGTCGCGACCTGGCGGCCGCTGTGGGTCACGGTGCCGATCGCGCGCACCAGCGGCACTTTCTCGCTCAGCGCGCGCACCAGGTTCACCTTGAACTCCAGCGTGGTGTAGCCGCGCCCGGGCTCCATCTTGGTGTGGACCGCACAGCCCAGCGCCGAGTCGAGCAGGGTGGCGAACCAGCCGCCGTGCACCGAGCCCAGCGGGTTGTAGTGGCGCAGCAGCGGCCGGCCCTGGAACACCGCCTCGCCGTCGGCCACCGAGATCAGCGTGAAGTCCAGGGTCTTGGCGATATGGGGCGGCGGCAGCTCGCCGTCCAGCATGGCCTGCATCACCTGCAGGCCGGTGCGGCCCTTGATCTGATCGGGCCGCGCCAGCCCCGGCTCGGCCAGGCGCGTACGCACGGCCGCCTCCTCATCGATCCATTGCTGCAAGAGCGCCTCGGGGCTGTTCTGATGATGCATTGCCGACTCCGTTGATGATGTCGGCGATTATTGCGAGTGTGTGCCTTCCTTGCTGGCGTGCGGGTCGTTCTCTCAGGCCGCACGGGCCTTGGCCTCGCGCCGCAGTGCCACCGCATCGGGCAGGGCGCCGGCGGATCGGCGGTCCAGCCTGAAGACCTGCAGCGCGGCCGCCACCTCGCCGGCCTGCTCCTGCAACTGGCTGCCGGCACGGGCCAGCTGCTCCACCAGGCTGGCGTTCTGCTGGGTGATGCCGTCCAGGTGCTGGACCGCCTCGTGGATCTGCGAGATGCCCATCAGCTGCTCGCGGGCGCCGTTGTCGATGCCGCCGATCAGCTGGGTGAAGTGCTCGACCGAGGCCAGGGTCTCGTCGATGCTCTCGCGCGCCTGGCGGGTCTGGCGCTCGCCGGCCTCGACCTTGGTCGAGGAGTCGTCGATCAGCTGCTTGATCTCGCGCGCCGCCGTGCTGCTGCGCTGGGCCAGCGCCCGCACCTCGGCGGCCACCACCGCGAAGCCGCGGCCATGCTCGCCGGCCCGGGCCGACTCGACGGCGGCATTGAGGGCCAGGATATTGGTCTGGAAGGCGATGCTGTCGATCACCTGGATGATCTCGCCGATGCGCTTGGACGAGCTCGAGATCCCGCCCATGGTGTCGGTGACCGAGTGCACCACGCCGGCGCTGCGGCGCGACACCTGGCTCAGCTGCTGGGCCACACCGCTGGCCTGCTGGGCCGCGTCGGAGCTGTGGCGCACGGTGGCGGTGATCTCCTCCATGCTGGCAGCCGTCTGCTCCAGGCTGGCCGCCTGCGACTCGGTGCGCTGCGCCAGATCCTGATTGCCCTGGGCGATCTCGGCGCTGACCACGCGCATCTGCTCCAGCTCGCGGCGGGTGTCCGACACCAGCGCCCGCATATTGACGGCCAGCTGGCGCAGCGCGCCCTCCAGGCCGGCTACCTGGGCGTGCCGGCCCGGTTCCAGGGTCTGGCTCAGGTCGCCGGCGGCCAGGCGGTTTGCATAGGCGGTCGCGTGGTCCAGCGCGGCGCGGCCCTGGGCGCTGGCCAACGCGGCGGCGGCGCTGGCCGCCAGGCCCAGCAGCGGGAGGGCTACCGCCAGTCCCAGGTTCTGGCCCAGCACCAGCCCCAGACCGCCGACCAGCGCGTAGCCGCCGGCCCAGCGCAGCGCGGGCGCGAAGCGGCCGAGGCCGCGCAGCCGGCCCGCCAGGTCTTGCCGCAAGACCTGGCCTCGCTGCAGCACATGCAGCAGGGCCCCGGCCTGCTTTTCCGCCCGCATCGTCGCGTACAGCGCCTCGGCGGCGGCGATCTGCTCGCGGCTGGCCTCGGAGCGCACCGACATATAGGCCACCGGCCGGTCGCCTTCCAGCAGCGGCGTGACATTGGCCTGCACCCAGTAGAAGTCGCCGTTCTTGCGGCGGTTCTTCACCAGGCCCGACCAGGGCAGGCCCGCGCCTATCGTGGCCCACATATCGCGGAAGGCCTCCTCGGGCATGTCGGGGTGGCGTCTCAGGTTGTGGGGCTGGCCCAGCAGTTCCGAGCGCTCGAAGCCGCTGACGGTGACGAAGGCCGCGTTGCAATGCAGGATGCGCCCCTTCAGGTCGGTGGTTGACACCAGGCTTTGCCCGCTCGGGAAGGGATATTCACGCGAGGTGACGGGAAGGTTGTTACGCATCAAAAACTCTCCAAGGCCGCGCCCGCACAATGGGCGACCCGACAAGAATGTCAGGGTTATTACGGCCTCGGCTTGATGCAGCTCAAGTCGCGGCGGGCTGGTAGCGCCGCCATTGCCACTGCCGGTACGATGTCACGATGCCCAGCCATCTTGATCTTGACAACTGGCCGCGCCGTGCGGCATTCGCGCACTTCGCCGGCCTGAGCCAGCCTTTTTTCAGCCTGTGCGGTCGCGTCGACGTCAGCGCCCTGCAGGCCCGGGTCGCTCAGCATAGTGGCGCGACCCTGTTTCTCGCCTATCACCATGCGGCCTTGCGCGCGGCCAATGAGGTCGAGGCCTTTCGCTACCGCCTCGACGAGGGCCGGGTGAAGGTGCATGAGCAGGTGGACGGCAGCACCACGGTGCTGCGCGAGGACGAGAGCATCGCGTTCGCGACCCTGCCTTACGAGCCTGACTTCGGGCGCTTTGTGGAGCGGGCGCTGCCGCTGCTGGCCATCGCCAAGGCGGGCGGCGCCGGCCCGCTGGAAGACGCCGATTCGCAGGCGATGATCCATATGACCACCATCCCCTGGCTGGCTTTCACGAGCTTCAGCCACGCGCGCGGGCCGGCGGCGCTGGACTCGGTGCCCAAGCTTGCTTTTGGCAAATTCAGCGAGGAGGGCGGTCGGCTCTGGATGCCGGTGGCCGTCGAGGTGCACCACGCGCTGATGGACGGCCTGCATGTGGGCCGTTTCTATGAGGCCATGCAGCGGGCGCTGCGCTGATCAGACCTCGATCTCGACGATCACCGGCGCATGGTCGCTGGGGCGCTCGTTCTTGCGCATCTGGCGGTCGATCACGCATGACTTGACCCCCGCCCGCAGTGCCTCGCTGACCAGGATGTGGTCGATGCGCAGGCCCTGATTCTTGCGGAAGGCGAGGTTGCGATAGTCCCACCAGCTGTAGCTCTTGGGTGCCTGCTCGAACAGCCGGTAGCTGTCGACCAGGCCCAGGTCCAGCAAGGCCTGGAAGTGGGCACGCTCCTGCGGCGAGCAGTGGGTCTGGCCGATAAAGGCGGCCGGGTCGTAGCAGTCGCGGTCCTCGGGGGCGATATTGAAGTCGCCCATCAGCACCAGCTTCGGGTGTGCCTTCAGCTCGCCGGCCAGCCAGCCCCGCAAGGCCTCCAGCCAGGCCATCTTGTAGACGAACTTGTCGCTGTCCAGCGCCTGGCCGTTCGGGAAATAGCCGCCGATCACGCGCACGCCGGCCACCGTGCCGGCGATCAGCCGGGCCTGCTCGTCGGCATAGCCGACGATGTTCTTGACCACGTCCTGGGCCGGCTCGCGGCTCAGCAGCGCGACGCCGTTATAGGTCTTCTGCCCGAACCACTGCACCTGGTAGCCGGCCGCGCCGATCTCCAAGGTCGGAAACTTGTCGTCGGTCAGCTTGGTTTCCTGCAGCACCAGCGCATCGACCGGGTTGGCGGCCAGCCAGTCCAGCAGCTGCGGCAGGCGCACGGCCAGGGAGTTGACATTCCAGGTGGCGAACTTCGAGACGGCCATGGCTTGGTTTTCTGCTGAGAGTTGTGGGGTTTGGGCTGCCAAGCCGGCTGTCGCCGACCGGCCAAGGTCAATGGTCGCCATCCTACAAGGTGGCGTCCTACAGCGCGCGCGCTGCCGCGCCCTTACCATCAGCCATGGGTTTCGACAACGATCTCATCGTCGCCCGCCCCGAAGGGCTGTACTGCCCGCCCGGCGATTTCTATATTGATCCATGGCGTCCGGTCGACCGGGCGGTGATCACCCCTGCTCACAGCGACCATGCCCGCGTCGGCCACGCCCACTACCTGGCCCACCATGGCAGCGCGCCCATCCTGCGCCGCCGGCTCGGCGAGGACATCACGCTGCAGACCCTGGGCTACGGCGAGCCGATCGAGCACCATGGGGTGAGGCTGTCACTGCATCCGGCCGGCCATGTGCGGGGCTCGGCCCAAGTGCGGCTGGAGCACGGCGGGCGGGTGTGGGTCGCCTCGGGCGACTACAAGCTGGAGGACGACGGCACCTGCGCGCCCTTCGAGCCGGTGCGCTGCGACACCTTCATCACCGAATCGACCTTCGGCCTGCCGATCTACCGCTGGCCCAGTCAGGCCGCGCTGTTCGCCGAGATCCGCGCCTGGTGGCAGGGTAATACCGAGGCGGGGCGGCCCTCGGTTCTCTATGCCTATGCGCTGGGCAAGGCGCAGCGCCTGCTGCATGGCTTGCGCGATGCGGGCATCGGCCCCATCGTCGCCCATGGTGCGGTCGAGCCGCTGAATGCGATCTATCGTGCGGCCGGGGTCACCTTGCCCGACACGGTCAGTGTCGGCGACGTGGGCTTGGACAAGGCCGCGCTCGGTCGCGCGCTGGTGATCGCGCCGCCCTCGGCCGGCCGCTCGCCCTGGATGCGGCGCTTCGGTGACTACTCGGATGCCTTCGCCAGCGGCTGGATGCAGCTGCGCGGCACGCGCCGGCGCCGCGGCGTGGACCGCGGCTTTGTCGTGTCCGACCATGCCGACTGGCCCGGCCTGCAGCGCGCGATCATGGCCAGTGGCGCGGAGCGTGTCTTCGTCACCCATGGCCAGGTGGCGGTGATGGTGCGATGGCTCAGCGAGCAGGGCTTGCAGGCCCAGAGCTTTGCGACCGAGTACGGCCACGAGGACGAGGACGCGCCGCCGGCGGCGGCCGCCGCTGCGGGCGAGGCCGGCTGAGATGGAGGCCTTCGCCGCGCTCTATCGCGCCCTCGACGCCTCGACCGCCAGCTCGGCGAAGCAGGCCGCGCTGCAAGCCTATCTGCGCAGCGCGCCGCCGGCCGATGCCGCCTGGGCCGTCTATTTCCTGGCCGGCGGCAAGCCGCGCCAGCTGGTGCCGAGCAAGCTGCTGCGCGAGTTGGCGCGGCGCGCGGCCGGCCTGCCGGAATGGCTGTTCGACGAGAGCTACGAGGCGGTCGGTGATCTGGCCGAGACGATCTCGCTGCTGTTGCCCGAATCCGCCGCCAGCACCGAGCTGCCCTTGGCCGACTGGATGGCGCAGCACCTGCTGCCGCTGCGGGGCCTGGCACCCGTGGCGCTGGAAGCCCGGCTGGCCGAGCAATGGCGGCTGCTGGCCGCCTCTCAACGCCTGGCCTACTTCAAACTGATCACCGGCAGCCTGCGCGTCGGCGTCTCGCGGCTGCAGGTCACGCAGGCGCTGGCCGCGGTCAGCGGCATCGATGCCAAGCGCATCGCGCAGCGACTGATGGGCTACACCCACATCGGCGCGCGGCCCGGTGCCGCGGACTATCTGGCGCTGATCGCGCCGGGTGAATCGGCCGACGGGGTCGACGCCGTCGTCGGTCAACCCTATCCCTTTTTCCTGGCCCATCCCTTCAACCTGCCCCTGGCTCAGTTCGAGGCGACGCTCGGGCCGCCGAGCGACTGGCTGGTCGAATGGAAATGGGACGGCATCCGCGCGCAGCTGGTCAAGCGCGAGGGTCAGGTCTCGCTCTGGTCGCGCGGCGAGGAACTGATCAGCGACCGCTTTCCCGAGCTGCAGCAGATGGGTACAGCGCTGCCCGACGGCACGGTGCTGGACGGCGAGGTGCTGATCTGGCGCGAGGCCCAGACCCAGCCGCGGCCCTTCGCCGAGCTGCAGCAGCGCATCGGCCGCAAGCGCTTGAGCGCCAAGCTGCTGCGTGAGCTGCCGGCCGTGCTGTGCGTCTATGACCTGCTCGAAGCACAGGGTCAGGACTTGCGCGGGCAGCCGCAGCACGCGCGCCGCGCACAGCTGGAAGCCCTGGTCGCCGCGCATCCGCAGCCGCAGCTCGGGCTGAGCCCGCCGCTGCACGGCGAAAGCTGGGTCGATCTGGCCCGGCAGCGCGAGCAGGCGCGCTCGCTCGGCGTCGAGGGCATGATGCTGAAGCGGCGCGACGCGCTGTACGGCGTCGGCCGCACCAAGGACGTCGGCGTCTGGTGGAAATGGAAGATCGATCCGCTCTCGGTCGACGCGGTGCTGATCTACGCGCAGCGCGGCCATGGCCGCCGTGCCAGCCTCTATACCGACTACACCTTCGCGGTCTGGAGCGGCCCGCCCGAGGATCCGGCGCGCCAGCTGGTGCCGTTCGCGAAGGCCTACTCGGGGCTCAGCGACGAGGAGATCCGGGTGGTGGACGCCATCATCCGCAAGACCACGGTCGAGAGCTTCGGCCCGGTGCGCAGCGTCACGCCCAGCCTGGTGTTCGAACTGGGCTTCGAGGGCATCGCGAAGAGCAGCCGGCACAAGAGCGGCATCGCGGTGCGCTTCCCGCGCATGCTGCGCCGGCGCGAGGACAAGCCGGTCGACGAGGCCGACACGCTGGCCACGCTGCAGGCCCAGCTGAATGGGGAGGCTGACTGACGATGGCCGCTACCCGCAAGGCCAAGCCGAGCCCGGCCGAAGCCTGGCTGCGCGAGCGCGGCTGGCAGGCCTTCGGCTTCCAGCGCGAGGTCTGGCGGGCGCTGGCCGAGGGCCGCAGCGGGCTGCTGCATTCGAGCACCGGCAGCGGCAAGACCCTGGCCGTCTGGCTCGGCGCGCTGCAGCAGTTCGGCGGCCTGCCCGGTACCGGCGGCAAGGCGCCGCCGCTGACCGTGCTGTGGATCACGCCGATGCGCGCGCTCGCGGCCGACACCTTGCGTGCGCTGCAGCAGCCGCTGCCGGCGCTGGCGCCCCACTGGAGCAGCGGGCTGCGCAGCGGCGACACCACATCGGCCGAGCGGGCCCGCCAGGACCGGCGGCTGCCGACCGTGCTGGTGACCACCCCCGAGAGCCTGTCGCTGCTGCTGGCGCGCGCCGATGCGGGGGAGGTGCTGAAGCAGGTCCGGCTCGCCGTCATCGACGAGTGGCACGAGCTGCTGGGCAACAAGCGCGGCGTGCAGACCCAGCTGGCGCTGGCGCGGCTGCGCCGGCTCAATCCGCAGCTGCAGAGCTGGGCGCTGTCGGCCACGCTGGGTAATCTGCCCGAGGCGCTGCGCGCGCTGACCGGCGTGCCGGCCGACGACCTCCATCCCGCGCCGCTGCTGGTGCAGGGCGAGACCGACAAGCGCCTGGTGATCGACACCTTGCTGCCCGCGTCGGCCGAACGCTTCGCCTGGGCGGGCCATATGGGGCTGCGCATGCTGCCGCAGGTGGTGCAGGCCATCGAGGAGAGCGAGAGCTGCCTGGTCTTCACCAATATGCGCTCGCAGGCCGAGCGCTGGTATCGCGCGCTGCTGGAGGCGCGCCCCGACTGGGCCGGCGTGCTGGCCCTGCACCATGGCTCGCTGGACCGCGAGCTGCGCGACTGGGTGGAGCTGGGGCTGAAGGAGGGCCGGGTCCGCGCGGCGGTCTGCACCTCCAGCCTGGATCTGGGTGTCGATTTCCTGCCGGTCGACCGCGTGCTGCAGATCGGCTCGGCCAAGGGTGTCGCGCGCCTGCTGCAGCGCGCCGGCCGCTCCGGCCATGCGCCGGGCCGGCCCTCGCGCATCACGCTGGTGCCGACGCACAGCCTGGAGCTGGTCGAGGCGGCCGCCGCGCGCGACGCGGTGCTGGCCGGCCAGATCGAGGCCAGACCCTCGCCGCAGCAGCCGCTGGATGTGCTGGTCCAGCATCTGGTGACGATCGCGCTGGGTGGGGGCTTCAAGCCCGACGCGCTGTATGCCGAGGTGCGCAGCAGCGTCGCCTATCAAGACCTGTCCCCCGAAAACTGGCAGTGGTGCCTGGACTTCGTGCGCCAGGGCGGGCCCTCGCTGGCGGCCTATCCCGACTACCGCCGCGCCGCGCCCGATGAAGGGGGCGTGTGGCGGGTGGCCGACGCACGCCTGGCGCGGCGCCATCGCAGCAATATCGGCACCATCGTCAGCGACGCGGCGATCAGCGTGCAGTACCTCGGCGGCGGCAAGCTCGGCACGGTGGAGGAGAGCTTCATCGCCCGGCTGCAGCCCGGCGACTGCTTCATGTTCGGCGGCCGGCTGCTCGAACTGATCCGTGTCCACCAGATGACGGCGCTGGTCAAGCGCGGCACGGCCGGCAGCGCGGCGCTGCCGCGCTGGAACGGCGGCCGCATGCCGCTGTCCAGCACGCTGGCCGATGCGGTGCTGCGCAGGCTGGAGGCGGCCGACGCCGGCCGCTTCGACACGCCCGAGATGCAGTGCGTGCGGCCGCTGCTGGACCTGCAGAAAGCCTGGTCGGCGCTGCCGACGCCGCAGACCTTGCTGGCCGAAACCTGGAAGAGCCGCGAGGGCTGGCATCTGTTTCTCTACCCCTTCGCCGGCCGGCAGGTGCATCTGGGCCTGGCCGGGCTGCTGGCCTGGCGCGCGGCGCAGCCCGAGACCGGCACCTTCTCGATCGCGATGAACGACTACGGTTTCGAGCTGCTGAGCGCCAAGCCGATCGACTGGGCGGCGCGGCTGCCGGCGCTGCTGGCGCCGCCGGACGATGCCGGCGCGCTGCTGCCCCAGGTGCTGGCCAGCCTGAACGCGACCGAGCTGCAGCGGCGGCGCTTCCGCGAGATCGCGCGGATTGCCGGGCTGATCTTCCAGAGCCATCCGGGCGAGCAGCGCAGCAACCGCCAATTGCAGGCCTCGGCCTCGCTGTTCTTCGAGGTCTTCCAGCAGTACGACCCGGCCAACCGCCTGCTGGCCCAGGCCGAACAGGAGCTGCTGAGCCATGAGCTCGACGTGCGCCAGCTGATGGCCGCGCTGACGCGGATGCAGGGCCAGGTCTTGCGCGTGCAGGTGCTGAAGAAGCCGACGCCACTGGCCTTCCCGCTGCTGGTCGAGCGCTTCCGCGAGAAGCTGAGCAATGAGGCGCTGAGCGATCGCATCGCGCGCCTGGTGGCCGATCTGGAGCACAGCGCCGGCGGCGCAGCGGCCGTCAGCGCAGAGCAGGCCAAGGCCGCGCTGGCGCTGGACTCGTCCAGCCCGCCGCCGGCGCCGCAGCAAGCCGCGCGCGAGCAGCGCCGGCCAAGGGTGCGACCATGAACGAAGCGACGCCGGCCGGCGCGCTGGGCCTCGATCTGGCCGGTGAGCGTGTCGACTTGCTGCCCGAACGCGCGCTCTGGTGGCCGCGCGAGCGCACGCTGGTCGTCGCCGATGTGCATCTGGGCAAGGCCGCGAGTTTTCGCGCCCTGGGCCTGCCGGTGCCCAGCGGCACCACCCGCGAGAATCTGCAGCGCCTGTCTGCCTTGGTGCAAGGCCTGCAGGCGGACAGGCTGCTGGTGTTGGGCGATCTGCTGCATGCGGCGGCGGCGCAGCAGCCTCAGGTGATGGCGCCGCTGCAGCGTTGGCGCGAGGCCCATGCGGCGCTGGACTGCCTGCTGGTGCGCGGCAATCACGACAGCCATGCCGGCGATCCGCCAGCCGCGCTGCGCTTCACGGTGGTCGACGAGCCCTACCGGCTCGGCCCCTTCGCCGCCTGCCACCACCCGCAACGGGTGGCGGGCAGTCTCGTGCTGGCCGGGCATCTGCACCCGGCCGTGCTGCTGCGGGGACGCGTACATGAGCGCCAGCGCTTGCCCTGCTTTGTCTGCAACGAGGGTCTGCTGATCCTGCCCGCCTTCGGCGCCTTCACCGGCAGCACGACGCGGCATCCGGGCGGCCACTGCTACGCGATCGGTGCGGGCCGGGTCTGGACGCTGCCGGTGAGCCCGCGCGAGGCCAGCCTTGGATGACCTGCACCAGGGCGGCCGATGGTGTTAGGGTCACGCGATGGCGGTGAATCGTCACCGTCTGTCGATCGGGAGAATGAATGATGAATTTGCGTGCCGTCGCGATTGCCGTGGTGCTGGCTTTGCTGGCGATTTTTGCGATGCTGAACTGGGTGCCGTTCACGACCCCGACACCGCTGACCCTCGGTTTCACCGATGTGAACGCGCCGCTGGGCCTGATCATGCTGGTCGTCACCGGCGGGGTCAGCGCCTTGTTCCTGATCTACATCCTGTTCCAGCAGGCCGGTGTGATCATGGAGTCGCGCCGCTTTGCCAAGGAGCTGAAGGCGCAGCGCGAGCTGGCCGATCAGGCCGAGGCCTCGCGCTTCACCGAGCTGCGTGGCTTTCTGGAGGCCGAGCTGCGCCGCATCGAGGCGCAAAGCGCCGCGGTCGGGCGTGAGACGGCGGCCCGGGTCGAGCAGCTGGAGCAGCGGCTGCTGCAGCAGCTGGGCGAGTCGACCCGCAGCCTGTCGGCCTATGTCGGCGAGGTCGACGACAAGCTGGACCGCGCCTTCCCGCGACCGAGCTGATCGCTCAGGACGAGGGCGCGATCAACGCGACGCGCCGGTTCTGCGCGCGGCCACTCTCGCTGGCGTTGTCGGCGATCGGCTTGTCCTTGCCGAAGCCGCGGACCACCAGGCGTTCGGACTTCATGCCGGCACCGGCCAGCACCTGGGCCACGACGGCGGCGCGGCGCTGCGACAGGCGCTGGTTGTAGTCGGCCTCGCCGACGTTGTCGCTATGGCCCTCGACCCGCAGGCCGTCGATGCCCACCTCGCTGAGCGCGCGCGCGATGCGCTGCAGATTGGCGCGCTGCTGCAGATTCAGTTGCTCCGAGTTGAACTCGAACAGCAGGCTGGCCGCCAGACTCAGCTCCCAGCTGTCACCCTGGGCGACAAAGCCCAGCTCGCGAAAGACCTGGGTCTGCTGAGCGTTCCAGATCGAGGGCACTGCCGCACCGGGTACGGAGGGGCCGGGATGCTGGCAGGCCTGCAGCGCAAGCCCGAACAGCAAGACCAGCAGGGACGACAGATAGCGCGGGGTGGGCAAGAGGGCGGTACTGCTCATGGCGATCAACTCTGGGCTGGAGAACTGCGGGAAGGGGAGCCTTGTTTGCTGCGATACATGGCCGCATCGGCGGCCCGGAACAGCGCCTCGGCACTGTCGCCGTCATCGGGGAACACGGCCACGCCGACGCTGACACCGGGCACCACGCTGCCGGCGCCATGCAGTGCCACCGGCACCGACACGGCCGAGCGGATCTGCTGCACCACGCTCTGGGCATCGCTGGCATGGCGCAGCGGCTCGATCAGCACGACGAACTCGTCGCCGCCGAGCCGGCCGACCAGGTCGTTCTCGCGCACCGCGCTGCGCAGGCGTTGCGCCACCGCGGTCAGCACCAGGTCGCCGGCTTCATGGCCATGGTGGTCATTGATCTGCTTGAACTTGTCGGCATCGACGAACAGCAGACCCAGGCTGGTGCCGGCGCGGCGGGCGCGCGCTATGGCCTGGGCCAGGCTGTGCTCGAAATGGGCGCGGCTGGCCGCGCCGGTCAGGCTGTCGTGGCGCGACTGGAAGGACAGCGCCTCATGGTCGGACTGCAGGGCCTGGTGCCGGCGCAGCAGCTCGGCCTCGCGGGCCTGCACCTCGGCCAGCAGCGCATTGAAGTCGGCGCTCAGCTCATCGATCTCCAGCACCGTGGCCGGCGGTGCGCGCCGCGCGAAGGCACGCTCGTTGCGGATCGCGCGGGTATGGGCGGCCAGTGCGCGCAGCGGGTCGACCAGCAGGTGCTCGAGCCGGCGCGATACCAGGGCCACGGCCACGCCGGTCAGCGCCATGCCCAGCAGCACGCCGGCCAGCGACCACAGCAAGGCGGCCAGCAGCAGACGGCTGTCGCCACGCAGATGCACGGTGGCCGCGGTGCCGCGGCGGCCGTCACTGATGGGTGCACTGGCCTCGACCGGCAGCAGCCAGCGCGCCAGCGTCCGGTCGAGCAGGCTCTCGTCGCCACGCTGGTAGCTGCTCAGCGCCTCGCCCGAAGCCAGCGTGATGCGCGCGCTGGCGACGCCCTCGCTTTCGGCCACGGCGGCCAGCAGCTCGCGCGAGGCGTCGGCATCGCGGAACACGACGGCGGCTTCGGCCGAGTAAGCGATCGAGCGCGCCACCAGCTCGAGGTTGTGCTGCTGCGACAGGCGCAGCGACAGCAGCAGGCCCAGGGTCAGCACCGAGCCGACCGCCAGCAGTGCCACCAGCGCCACGCGCAGATGGCCGCGCCGCAGGATGGCGCCGAGGCTGGCGCGCTTGTCGCTCATGAGGAGCTGGCCGCGCGCGGGCGGGCCAGGCGCAGCACCAGCGGGTTGACGCGCAGACCGCTGCGCGCCACCGCGTCCAGATTGACCTCGAAGCGCAGGCCCGCGGCGGCTGGCTCCAGGCAGAACAGGCCGCCGTCGCTGCAGAACTCCGGGCCGCGGCCCAGGGTCAGCACCGGCCTGGCGGCCAGGCTGCGCAGCGCAGCGCGCTGAACCTCAAGCTCCCAGCCGTCGAAATAGACCGCATCGCAATCGGTGGGCAGCGGCAGCAGCGCCTCGATGGCACGGGCGCGCAGCGGCCGGCCCGATTTGGCCTGCTCCAGGTGGGCGAGGATGGCGGCCGCCTCGGCGGCCTGGCGGCTGATGCAGACCTGAAGCGG
>NZ_JAQOWX010000001.1:0-20501 GCF_028462495.1 Paucibacter sp. XJ19-41 | reverse complement strand
CAGACCTGACGCGGCCGGGCTTCGCCCGGCCAGGCCGTGTAGTTCAGGATGCCGACCATGATGGCGCCGGTGCTCAGGGCCGAATCGGCCACCGTCAGGCCGCGTGGCGGCATCGCGTCCTCGGCAGCGCTGGCGCGGCCGGCCAGCAAGAGCCCCGCAAGCACAGCCCAGATCCAGGGGCGCATCAGCAGGGGCAGAAAACTCATGGGCAGTCAGATCGTTCGGGCGGGCGCACCGCACAAGGCAGGGGGCCACCCAGTCAGGAGGCCCCCAGTTTACTTGGCGCGGCTGCGCCCACCCATCCCGTGACTGGGCGTCAGGCCGTGTCTGTCGGGGATCGGCCCGGGATCTGCCCGCGGTCCGCCTCGGTTCACGGCGCCGAGGCGGCGCTGGCCGCCGGCGCGACCGATTTGGTGATGAGCTGGCGCACGATCGCCCCTTCGGTGACGCTGCCGCTGCTGCTGCCCTGGCCGCGCACCAGACGCTCGCAGTCGGCCCGTTCGGCTGCGGGCACGCGCTCGCAGCGCGCCAGCGCATTGGCCAGATAGTCGGGCTGGACCTGCGTGCCCGGCTGGGCGCGGCGCGCCTCGGCCAGGGCCGCGCCGGCCTCCTTCAGACAGGTCTCGCGGCTCTGGCTGCTGCGGCCCTCCAGGCAGACGGCCCGCTCGGCCCTGTACCTGGATTGGGCACTGGACGTGCTGTCGGCGCTCGCGGGGGCGGCGCCGGCCGCCGCAGCGGCCAGCAGCAGGCTCAGGCTCATGGCCAGCGAAAAGAGGCTTGTGTGCTGTGTCATGCTGGACTCCGGCGTTCAGGTTTGCGGGCTGAGCTGGCCATCGCGCAGCCGGACCTTGTCGCCGGCCTTGAAGTCGGGCGGGTTGTCGAAGCTGAGCATCTGCTGGCTGCCATCCTGCAGGCGCAGCTGCACCTCGTAGACCTGCTTCTTGTCGCCGCGCTTCTGGATCTCCCGACCCAGCACCGCGCCGCCCACCGTGCCGACCACCTGGGCGGCGGTGCGTCCGCTGCCCTTGCCGACCTGGCTGCCCAGCACCGCGCCCAGCAGGCCGCCGGCCACCGCGCCGCCGACATAGCTGCCGTCACCCTCGACCTCGACCCGGTTCACCGCCAGCACGGTGGCGCAGTCGGAGCAGGCCACGTCGGGCCGCAGGCTGCTCAGCCGCTTGGCATCGAGCGCGTTCTCCAGCGTGGTGCTGGTGCTGCGGTCGCCGACCTTCAAGCGGGCGACGATGGGATTGCTCGGGTTCAGGCGGTCGCTGTCGCGTATCGTGTAGACGCCGGCGTACTGGCCGGGCCGGCCTTCGCCGAGACGGAAACGTTCCTGGGCGCCGACCAGGCGCACGACGGCACGGCCGCCGGGCGTGCCGCGCAGCGTGAAGTGCAGCTGGTTGCCGGCCTTGCGATCGCCGCCATGGCGCACCTCGAAACGTTCGATCACCGGCGCGCCGCCGGCGTCGGCGGCCGCGCCCGTCTGCCAGCCGCTTTGCAGCACCTCGTCGAGCACGGCCGAGCCGACCTTGTTGCCGTTGCGCAGATTGGCGCTGACCTGGGCATTGGGCTGCAGGCGGTCGCGCTGGCTGATGGTGTAGACGCCTTTGTAGACGCCGGGTCCGGTCTCGATCAGGCTCAGCGGCCGCTGCGCGCCGTCGATCTGCAAGGAGGCTTGCGCGCCGGGCGTGCCCCAGACCGTGAAGCCCAGCTCGGTGCCCGGGCTCAGCTGCGGCACCTGCTCGACATCAAAACCGGTGATGCGCGGTGCGGTGGCGACGGCGCGATAAGGCGTGGTCTGGGCCAGCGCGGCGGGCATCTGGGTCAGGGCGATGGCGCAGGCCATGGCCAATGTCGTGAGTTTTTTCATTCTGATTCTCCTATGTCTGAGGCGTGGACCGACTGTGCGGCCTGGCGGCGCCACAAGCGATCAGGCGATCCCACCGCCGCCTGTAGGACAAGACCTTGTGCTCACACGGTCGCTGCGACTACAGGGAGGGGCAGGCTCGCCCGACAGGGGCGCGCCGCGGCAGGCCCTATGGTGTCGACCATCTCCACCGATCGCCTCGCAAGCCTGGCAAGAAAGAAGATGAAACGACGACGATTGCTGCATCCAACCCTGCTGGGTTTGCTGGTGTCACTGGCCGGGCTGACCGAACTCTCCGCCGCGGCCGAGTCCGCCTCGGGCATGGTGCTCGAAGGTTTCCAGGCCAGCCCGGCGCGCCCGCGCCTGCGTTTGCTGGTGGTGGGGGATAGCACGGCGGTCGGCACCGGCGCCAGCGCGCCGGCGCAAAGCCTGGTCGGCCTGATCGGGCGTGCGCACCCGGACTGGATGATCCGCAATCTGGCGCTCGATGGCGCGAAGCTGGAGGACATCGCCGCACAGCTGCGTGTCGGTGCCGAGTCCTATGACCGCCTGCTGATACTGGGCGGCGGCAATGATGTGATACGGCTGAGCTCGCTGCCGCAGATGCGCGAGCAACTGAACACCATTCTGGCGCTGGCCAAGCAGCGCTCATCCAAGGTGGTGCTGATGCCGACCGGCAATGTCGGCAATGCGCCGTTCTTTTTCTGGCCGCTGTCGCGCTGGATGACGCAGCGCTCGCGCGAGCTGCATGCGCTGGCGGCTCAGCTGGCCGCCGTGCACGAGGTGCGCTACGTGCGGCTCTTCAAGGAGCGCGCCGACGATCCCTTTGTGGCCCAGGCCGAGCTGCTGCATGCCGAGGACGGCATCCACCCCAGCGATGCCGGCTATGCGCTGTGGCTGCGCGAGCTGCAGGCCCAGGCGCCGGGCCTGTTCTAGCCGCCATCCAGCGCCCACCAGGGCGGCAGCAGGCGCTGCACCTGGGGCCGCGCGAAGCGGTCATCGATCAGGTGCAGCACGCCCTGGTCGCTGGGCGTGCGTATCACCCGGCCGGCCGCCTGCACGACCTTCTGCAGGCCCGGGAACAGATAGGTGTAGTCGTAGCCGGCGCCGAACAGGGTCTGCATGCGCTGGCGGATCTGTTCGTTGACGGCATTGATCTGCGGCAGGCCCAGGGTCGCGACAAAGGCGCCGATCAGGCGCCGGCCCGGCAGGTCTATGCCTTCGGAGAAGGCCCCGCCCAGCACCGCGAAACCGATGCCGGCGCCATCCTCGGCAAAGCGGGCCAGGAACTGCTGGCGCTCGGCCTCCAGCATGCGGCGCGACTGGGTCCAGATCGGCAGCTGCGGCTGCTCGCGCGCCAGCAGCTCGGCCACCTGCTGCAGATAGTCGTAGCTGCTGAAGAAGGCCAGGTAGTTGCCGGGCTGATCCGCATACTGCCGCGCGATCAGCGCGGCGATCGGGGCCAGCGAGGCCCGGCGGTCCGGGTAGCGGGTCGAGATGGCGCGGCTGATATGCACCTGCAGCTGGGCCGCGTCAAAGGGCGAGCCGACCTGCAGCACCGCATGGGTCTCGGGCAGGCCCAGCAGGTCGGCGTAGTAGGGGCGCGGCTGCAGCGTGGCCGAGAACAGCGTGCTGGTGTGGGCCGCCTCCAGCCGCGGGCGCAGAAAGGGCGCGGGCACGATATTGCGGATGCACAGGGTCGAGTTCCCGGCCGCGGCGGCCGTGGCCGGCCGGCTCAGATCGACCAGCGAATGGCTGTCCAGCAGCTCGGCCATGCGGCCCCAATGCAGGGCCTCGAAGTAGAAGGTCTGCAAGGCCGCGTCGGACTCGGCCGGGTGTTCGCTGAAATGCTCGGTGATGGCGCCGCTGCAGGCCTGCAGCGCGCTCAGCAGGGGCTCGGGCATGGCCTCGTAGACGCGGTAGGGCTCGGCCTGGGCCTTGTCGAGCGCGCGCCAGGCGCGGGCCAGCTTGTCCAGCGCCTTCTTCAGCGCCGGCTGGGCGCGCGCGGCCGGCGAGCGGCGCGCCTGCGCCAGGCTGTCGGGCAGCAGCTCGGCCGTGTACATCTTGCGGCCGCGCTCGACCAGGTTGTGGGCCTCGTCGACCAGCAGGCCGACCCGCCACTGATTGGCCTGGGCCAGGCCGTGCAGCAGGGCGCCGAGATCGAAGTAGTAGTTGTAGTCGCCCACCACGATATCGGCCCAGCGCGCCAGTTCCTGGCTCAGGTAGTAGGGGCAGACCTGGTGCTGCAGCGCCAGCTCGCGCACCCGGGCCTGGTCCAGGGCTCCCGGCTGCGCCACGGCGGCCGCGCGGGCCGCCGGCAGCCGGTCGTAAAAGCCCAGCGCCAGCGGGCAGGCATCCCCATGACAGGCCTTGTCCGGGTGCTCGCAGGCCTTGTCGCGCGCCACCATCTCGAGCCGGCGCAGGCCCGGTGCGTCCAGGGCCTGCAGCGCGTCCAGCGCGAGCTGCCGGCCCGAGGTCTTGGCGGCCAGGAAGAAGATCTTGTCCAGGCGCTGGGTGGGCGCGGCTTTCAGCAACGGGAACAAGGTGCCGGCGGTCTTGCCGATGCCGGTGGGCGCCTCGGCCAGCAGGCAGCGGCCGCCCTGGGCCGCGCGGTAGACCGCCTCGGCCAGCTGGCGCTGGCCGGCGCGGAACTCGCCGAAGGGGAACTGCAGCGCCTGCAGCGCCGTGTCGCGGGCCTGGCGGTGCGCCAGTTCCTGCTCGGCCCAGGCCAGGAAGCGCTGGCAATGCTGCTCGAAGTGCAGGCGCAGCGCGGCGGCGCTGCAGCGTTCGCTGAGCAGGGTCTCCTGCTGGCTGCCGACGTGAAAGTAAACCAGGGCCACTTCCAGCTCGTCCAGCCCCTCCTGCTGGCACAGCAGCCAGCCGTAGATCTTGGCCTGGGCCCAGTGCAGCCGGCGGTGCGATTCGGGCTGGTCCTGCAGCCGGCCCTTGTAGGTCTTGATCTCCTCCAGGCGCTGCAGCCTGGGCTGATAGCCATCGGCCCGGCCGCGCACCTGCAGGCTTTGGTAGTCGCCGCTGAGGCTCAGCTCGGCGCGGTAGCCCTCGCCGCGGCGCTCGGCCACCAGAGCATGGCCGGCCATGCCTTCCAGCGCGGTCGGCGCCGGTGTGAAGCGCAGGTCCAGGCTGCCCTGCTTGGCGGTGAACTCGCAGAGCTCGCGCACCGCGACGCGGTAGCGAGTCGGCGGCGGCGCCTCGCTCACGGCAGCTCCGGCGCGGCGTCATCCTCGCCCAGCCGGGCCTGCAGACCCTCGCGCTCGCTGTGCAGCGGTGTGGCCTTGGCCAGCGCCAGCCAGACCGCGAAGGGCAGGCTGCGGCTGCAATGTCGGGCCGGCCGCAGCAGCTCGAAACGCCCCTCGGCCAGGCTGCCCTGCAGCACCCAGATGCCGAACTGCTCGGGGATCTCATTGGGCTGGGCTACACCGGCCGGAAACACATAGAAGCACTCGCAGCACAGCCATTCATAGGCCTGACGCTTGGCCGCATGGCGCAGGTCGGACAGCAGGTCGGCGCGGCTGAACTTGATCTCATGCACCTGGGGCCGCAGATAGGCCTCGACCGAGGTGTTGCGCACCGAGAACAGGTCGGGGCGGGCCATGCGCCAGCTGTTCTTCAGCGAGGGCGGTGGTGGCTCGGCCTCGTCCCACAGCGGCGGCTTGTCGTCCGCCGCGACCGGTTCGCTGGCGATCAGCGCGCGCAGCGACAGCTCATGCCAGACGATGCGTCCCTCGGCCAGCAGCTCCTCGGCGAAGCGCTGGGCCAGGCGGTCATGGGCGCTGAGCGGGCGTTGCTGCTGCTGGCGCTGCTGGGCCAGCCAGGCGATGCCGGCCTCGGTCAGCCGCAGCGTTTCGCGGCCATCGAGAGAGAGCTGCTGCGCCAGCATGCCGGCCGCCAGCAGATCGAGCTCGATGCCGTCCTTGCAGGGCCAGCCCGCCGAGCGCCAGATCTGGGTCAGACGGCTGCGGTGAGAGCGGTTCAGGACGAGCTCGGCCATGGCGGCTGCGAAGGAAGTGATGTAAATACTGATTATAAATACAGTATTTCTTTGAGCTTACTCAGCCGACCGGATCGATGCGGACCTGCTCGAAGCGCAGCGTGCCCTCATCGAAGTCCCAGCGCTCGACAACCCGCTGCGGCAGCCGGATCACGTTGACCGAGTTGCCCGCGCCGGGCCGCAGCCGGGCGCTGACTGCGGTGCCGGCCTGCACGGCCCACAGCGGCCGCGCCAGCCCGGTCTGTTGCGGCTGCAGCGGCAAGACAAAGGGCAGGTGGATATGGCCGCCGACGATCAGGTCCAGGCCGGCCTCGGCCCAGCGCCGCAGCGCCGCCTGATGGCCGCGCAGCCGGTTGTTAAGGTCGCTCGCCTGGGTCACGGCCAGCGGCTGGTGCACCATCACGATGCGGCACTGCCCGGGCGAGGCCGCCTGCAACCGCTGCGCGACACGCTCGATCTGACCCTCGGAGAGCTCACCATGCTTGTGGCGCCACCAGCGCGTCGTGTTGAGCGCCAGCACCAAGGCCTCGGCGTTCTCGAACTGCGGCTCCAGCTCGCTGCCAAAGGCCTGGCTGTAGCGCCGGTATGGCCAGAGCAGCCTGGCCAGCGGGTTGAACAGGGAGATGTCGTGGTTGCCGGGGATGGCCAGCACCGCAGGCACCCGCAGCCGCTCGACAAAGGCGCGGGCGGCGCTGAACTGGGCCGGCGTGGCGCGCTGAGTGATGTCGCCGCTGAGCAGCAGCACATCGGGGCGCAGGGCCTGCGCAAGCCGCTCCAGCGCGGCCACGACCGGTAGGCGCTCGGTGCCGAAATGGGTGTCGGAGATCTGCAGCAGCAGCGTGCTCATCGCGCCCCCGGCTCGGCAGCTCTCTCGGCCGCCGGCCCCGGCGGGCGTATCAGCAGCAGGGGCTCGGGCGCGACGCGGAACTGCAGCGGCAGCTTCATCCAGACGATCTCGCCATCCGTGGCCAGTTTGATGCGGCCCAGACCGAAGCGCCGCGAGGCCCGCACGGTCAGGCAGGCAAAGGAAAAATTGAACAGCTGCGAGGCCTCGCCGAGCCGGCCCAGCGCGCCGCGCAGCAAGAGGCCCAGCAGGGCCCAGCGGCCCAGCGGGCGCAGGGTGATGCCGGCCAACTGGCCGGCATCAATGGCCTGGGCCTCGGGCAGGCCGATCTGCTCCATCTGCAGCGCGTTGTTGCCAACGAACAGCGTCGGGGTGCGGATCTCGCGGACTGCGTGGGTCTCTCCCCGCAGCTCGATGCTCAGGCGCAGATTGCTGTGGCCCTGCATCAGCGTCAGCAAGCCGGCGAGAAAGGCCACCGGTCGGCTGCGGCCGAGCTGCTTTTTCCAGTACTCGCGATCCTCCAGCAGCTTCGGATACAGGCCCAGGCTGGCGTTGACCAGAAAGACCCGGTCGTTGACCAGGCCCACCTGCACCAACTGCGGGCTTTCATGCAGCAGCACCTGCAGCGCGGCATCGAGCTCTGCCGGGATGCCATGGGTGCGGCTGAAGTAGTTGAAGGTGCCTCGCGGCAGCACGCCGAAGGCACAGCCGCTTCCGAGCACCGCCTGGGCTACCGCATTGATCGTGCCGTCGCCGCCGGCGGCAACGACGATGCCCCGCACCGCCTGCGCCCGCTGCACCGTCTCGCGGGCGATGCGGTGAATCTGGCGCGGATCACTGACGGCCTGCAGATGCAGCTCGCGGCCGGCTTCCCGGCAGGCCGCCTCGATGCCGGATTGCAGCTCGGCCGCCTCGCCATGGCCCGAGCCCCGGTTGAAGATGACGAAAAGGGCAGGGGCGGCGGTCGTCATCGGCGGCGGCTCGTGGGGCTCAGGGCGCGCCGGACGGTCGGCGTCGGTAGCTGGCGAAATCGTAGGCCAGGCCTTGGGCACTGCGCTGCGGCTGGCGGGCCAGGCAGTCGAAGTGGCTGGCGTCCCAGGCGGGGAAGAAGGCATCGGCACCGTCGAAGCGCGCGGCGATCTCGGTCAGCTCCAGCCGGGTCGCCCGGGGCAGGGCCAGCGCATAGATCTCGGCGCCGCCCATCACGAAGACCTGGTCTGCGCCGGCGCAGGCTGCCAGCGCGGCGTCCAGCGAGGCATGGACCTCGGCACCATCCAGTGCCAGGTCTTGCTGGCGGCTCAGCACCAGATTGCGCCGACCGACCAGCGGCCGGAAGCGCGGTGGGATCGAGTCCCAGGTCTTGCGGCCCATGATGACAGCATGCCCCATCGTCAAGGCCTTGAAGCGGGCCATGTCCTCGGGCAGGCGCACCAGCAGCTCGTTATTTCTGCCGATGGCGCCGCCCTCGGCGACGGCGGCGATCAGGACGACATCGGTCATACGGCGACCGGTGCCTTGATCGCCGGATGGTGCTGGTAGTCCAGCAGCTCGAAATCCTCGAGCTCGTAATCGAAGATCGAGGCCGGGCGGCGCTTGATGCGCATCTGCGGGTAGGGGAAGGGCGCGCGCTCGAGCTGGGTGCGCACCTGTTCCTCGTGATTGCTGTAGATATGGCAATCGCCGCCGGTCCAGACAAAGTCGCCCAGCGCCAGATCGCATTGCTGGGCCAGCATCTGGGTCAGGAGCGCATAGCTGGCGATATTGAAGGGCACGCCGAGGAAGATGTCGGCGCTGCGCTGGTAGAGCTGGCAGGACAGCTTGCCCTCGGCCACATAGAACTGGAAGAAGGCGTGGCAGGGCATCAGGGCCATCTTGCCCAGATCGGCCACATTCCAGGCGCTGACGATGATGCGGCGCGAATCGGGATTGCTCTTGAGGGTCTTCACGACCTCGGCAATCTGGTCGATATGGCCGCCGTCCGGCGTCGGCCAGCTGCGCCACTGCACGCCGTAGACCGGGCCCAGGTCACCGTCCTCGCGGGCCCACTCGTCCCAGATCGTGCAGCCGCGCTCCTGCAGCCATTTGACATTGGAGTCGCCGCGCAGAAACCACAACAGCTCCAGGATGATGGACTTCAGATGCACCTTCTTGCTCGTCACCAGCGGGAAGCCCTGGCTCAGATCGAAGCGCATCTGGTGGCCGAACACGCTGCGCGTGCCGGTGCCGGTGCGGTCGGTCTTGTGCACGCCATGCTCGTGGACATGGCGCATGAAGTCTTCGAACTGGGAGCTGTTGGACGTGGTCATGCCGGCATTTTAGGGGCCGTCCCCGTCAGCATTCGACGATGTTGACCGCCAGGCCGCCGCGCGCCGTTTCCTTGTACTTGGTCATCATGTCGGCGCCGGTGTCGCGCATGGTCTTGATGACCTTGTCGAGGCTGACGAAATGGGTGCCGTCGCCGCGCAGCGCCATGCGGGCCGCGTTGATGGCCTTGACCGAGGCGATCGCATTGCGCTCGATGCAGGGGATCTGCACCAGGCCGCCGACCGGGTCGCAGGTCAGGCCCAGATGGTGCTCCATGCCGATCTCGGCGGCGTTCTCGACCTGCTCCGGCGTGCCGCCCATCACCTGGCATAGCGCGCCGGCGGCCATCGAGCAGGCCACGCCGACCTCGCCCTGGCAGCCGACCTCGGCACCCGAGATCGAGGCGTTTTCCTTGTAGAGGATGCCGATGGCTGCGGCCGTCAGCAGGAAGTCGACGATGCCGTCCTCGCTGGCGTGGTGGACGAAGCGGGCGTAGTAATGCAGCACCGCCGGCACGATGCCGGCCGCGCCATTGGTCGGGGCGGTGACGACGCGGCCGCCGGCGGCGTTCTCTTCGTTGACGGCCAGCGCGTAGAGATTGACCCAGTCCATCACCTGCAGCGGATCGCGCAGCGCGGCCTCGGGGTTGGCGGTCAGGTCGCGGTGCAGCTGGGCGGCACGGCGCTTGACCTTGAAACCGCCCGGCAGGATGCCCTCGGTCTTGCAGCCGCGCGTGACGCAGTCCTGCATCACCTGCCAGATCTTCAGCAGGCCGGCGCGGGTCTCCTCGTCGCTGCGCCAATGGCGCTCGTTGCGGCGCATGATCTCGGCGATGCTGATGCCGTGCTGTTTTGTCAGCGCCAGCAGATCGTCGCCGCTGTGGAAGGGGTAGGGCAGCACGGTAGCATCGGGCGCGATGACCTTCTGCTTGCTGCCGTCGGCCGCGACCTCGTCGCTGACGACAAAGCCGCCGCCGACCGAGTAGTAGACGCGGTTGGCGATCTCTGCACCGTCGGCATCGAAGGCCAGGCAGCGCATGCCGTTGGCATGGAAGGGCAGGGATTCGCGGCGCTTGAAGACCAGATCCTTGGCCTCGTCAAAGCCAATGGCATGCTCGCCGATCAGGTTCAGCGCGCCGCCGCGAATGCCGGCCAGCAGCTCGGGGATGGCCTCGATATCGACCGTGTCCGGCTCATGGCCAGCCAGGCCCAGCAGCACGGCCTTGTCGCTGCCATGGCCCTTGCCGGTGGCGCCCAGGCTGCCGTAGAGCACGACCTGGACGCGGGCGCTGCGCTCGAGCAGGCCCTCGTGCTTGAGGCGCAGGCCGAACAGCCGCGCCGCCCGCATCGGGCCGACGGTATGCGAGCTCGATGGCCCGATACCGATCTTGAAAAGGTCAAAAACGGAAACGGCCATCGTGGCTCCCTTGGCTTATTGCTGTTCGTATTCGGACAGCGGCACGCAGCTGCAGAACAGATTGCGGTCGCCGTAGACATTGTCGACCCGGCCCACCGGCACCCAGTACTTCTGGCGGCGCAGCGTGGCGACCGGGTAGGCCGCCTCCTCGCGCGTGTAGCCATGGGTCCAGTCGGCCTTCAGCAGGCTCTCGGCGGTGTGCGGCGCGTTGACCAGCGGGTTGTCCTCGCGCGACCAGCTGCCGGCTTCGACCTTCGCGATCTCGGCGCGGATCGCCAGCATCGCGTCGCAGAAGCGGTCCAGCTCGGCCTTGGACTCGCTCTCGGTCGGTTCCACCATCAAGGTGCCGGCAACCGGGAAGGACAGCGTCGGCGCATGGAAGCCGTAGTCGATGAGGCGCTTGGCCACGTCCTCGGCGGACACGCCCGAGGTCTCCTTGAGCGGGCGCAGGTCCAGGATGCACTCATGGGCGACGCCGCCGCCCTTGACGCCGGCGATATTGCCGCTGAAGTGGATGTCGTAGGCATCGGCCAGACGGGCGGCCACATAGTTGGCCGACAGGATGGCGGTCTCGGTCGCGGCGGTCAGGCCGTCGGCGCCCATCATGCGCACATACATCCACGAGATCGGCAGCACGGCCGCATTGCCCAGCGGGGCTGCAGAGACGGCGCCGATATTGCTCTCGGCACCCAGTCCGGCCGAGCGGTGCGCCGGCAGGAAGGGCACCAGGTCCTCGACCACGCAGACCGGGCCGACGCCCGGGCCGCCGCCGCCGTGCGGGATGCAGAAGGTCTTGTGCAGGTTCAGGTGCGAAACATCGCCGCCGAACTCGCCGGGTGCGGCCACGCCGACCAGCGCATTCATGTTCGCGCCGTCCACATAGACGCGGCCGCCGTGGCTCTTGACCAGGGCGCAGATCTCCTTGACATGGGTGTCGAACACGCCATAGGTCGAGGGATAGGTGATCATGATCGCGGCCAGGTTCGCGCTGTGCTGCTCGCACTTGGCCTTCAGGTCGGCCAGATCGATATTGCCCTCGGCGTCGCACTTGGTCACGACCACGCTCATGCCCACCATCTGGGCCGAGGCCGGGTTGGTGCCATGGGCCGACTCGGGGATCAGGCAGATCTTGCGGTGGCCTTCGTTGCGCGACTCATGCCAGGCCTTGATCGCCAAGAGGCCGGCGTACTCGCCCTGCGAGCCGGCATTGGGCTGCAGGCTGATGCCGGCATAACCGGTGGCCTGGCACAGCCAGGCGGTCAGTTGCTCGTTGAGCAGCGCATAGCCGGCCAGCTGATCCTGCGGCGCGAAGGGGTGCACGCCCGCGAACTCCGGCCAGGTGATCGGGATCATCTCGCTGGTGGCATTGAGCTTCATCGTGCAGGAGCCCAGCGGGATCATGCTGCGGTCCAGCGCCAGGTCCTTGTCGGCCAGTGCGCGCAAATAGCGCAGCATCTCGGTTTCCGAGTGGTGGGTGTTGAAGACCGGGTGAGTCAGGTAGGCGCTGGTGCGCAGCAGCTCGGCCGGGATCAGCGCGGCAATCCCCTTCTCGGCGGCCTCGAAGTCGGCGACTCCCGCGCCGAACACCGCCAGGATGGCGGCCAGATCGGCGCGCGTGCTGGTCTCGTCCAGCGAGATCGACAGGCTGGTGGCCGAGGCGCGACGGAAGTTCATGCCGGCGGCGACGGCGCCAGCCAGCAGCGCGGCCGTCTTGTCCCCGCTCAGGACCTGCAGCGTATCGAAGGCGCCCGCATTGGCGATCTCATAGCCCAGCGCTTTCAGTCCCTTGGCCAGCAGCGCGGTGTAGCTGGCGACGCGCTGCGCGATGCGCTTGAGGCCATCCGGGCCGTGATAGACCGCGTACATGCTGGCGACCACGGCCGGCAGCACCTGGGCCGTGCAGATGTTCGAGGTGGCCTTCTCGCGGCGGATGTGCTGCTCGCGGGTCTGCAGCGCCAGGCGGTAGGCCTTGTTGCCATGGGCGTCGATGCTGACGCCCACCAGGCGGCCCGGCAGGCTGCGCTTGAATTCGTCCTTGCAGGCCATATAGGCGGCATGCGGGCCGCCGGCGCCCATGGGCATGCCCAGGCGCTGGGTCGTGCCGATCGCGATGTCGGCGCCTTGCTCGCCGGGGGCTTTCAGCAGGGTCAGGGCCAGCAGGTCGGCCGCGGCGATCAGCAACGCGCCCTGCGCATGCAGCGCGTCGGCGGCGGCCTGCAGGGGGCGGATCTCGCCGTTGACGCCCGGGTACTGCAGCAGCGCGGCAAAGCAGGGGCTCTTGCCGGCCTCGGCGGCCGGGCCGACCTGCACCGTGATGCCCAGCGGCGCGGCGCGGGTCTGGATCACTTCCAGGCTTTGCGGCAGCACATCGTCGGCGACGAAGAAGACCTGGCTCTTGCTCTTGCCCACGCGGGCGGCCAGGGTCATCGCCTCGGCGGCGGCGGTGGCCTCATCGAGCATCGAGGCATTGGCGATGGCCATGCCGGTCAGGTCGGTGACCATGGTCTGGAAATTGACCAGGGCCTCCATGCGGCCTTGCGAGATCTCGGCCTGGTAGGGCGTGTAGGCGGTGTACCAGGCGGGGTTCTCGAGGATGTTGCGCAGGATGACGCCGGGGGTCAGGGTGCCGTAGTAGCCCTGGCCGATATAGCTCTTCAGCACCCGGTTCCTGGCGGCGACCGCCTTCAGCTCGGCCAGGGCCTGGGCCTCGCTGGCGGCGGCGGGCAGGTCCATGCCCACGGCGCGCTTGATGCTGGCGGGTACGATGGCCTCGATCAGCGCGCGGCGCGAAGCCGCGCCGATCACCGACAGCATGCCGGCCTCGTCGGCCGCATCGGGGCCGATATGGCGGGCGTGGAATTCGGCGGCGTTCTCGAGCTCGCCCAGGGGCTTCAGAGCAGACATCAACATGGCAACAATCCTTGCAATACAACAGCGGGCACCAGGTGCCCGCGTCTTTCAATCACGGCCGAAACAAGTCGCCCGCCGGGCCGCCCCAAGGGCGGCTTGATCCCCTCGGGGGATCGCCCGGGGTACACCCCGGGCGAGGGGCTCACAGGCCCTTGACCAGCTCGTCATAGGCCGTGCCGTCCATCAGCGCGTCCAGCTCGGCCGGCTTGCTGAGCTTGACCTTGAAGAACCAGCCCGCCTTCAGCGGGTCGCTATTGGCCAGCGAAGGGTCGTCACGCAGCGCTTCGTTGACCTCGGTGATCTCACCCGACACCGGCATATAGACATCGGCCGCGGCCTTGACCGACTCGACCACACCGGCCACATCCTTCTCGGCAAAGCTCGCGCCGACGGCGGGCAGGTCGACAAAGACCACATCGCCCAGCGCGTCCTGCGCGTGGACCGTGATGCCCACGGTGGCCGTGCCGTCGGCTTCGATCTGGACCCACTCGTGGTCGGCGGTGTACTTGATAGTGCTCATGGGGTGCTCCGTGAAGTAGGGGGGTGCGACTGATCAGCCGCGGTAGTAACCGTTGGGGGTGAAAGGGGTGGGGCTGACGGTCATCGGCGTGCGCTTGTCGCGCACGATGGCCCAGACCTGGGTGCCCTGGGCCGCATGGCTGCTGTTCAGATAGGCCAGGGCCACCGGCTTGTTGACCGTCGGGCCCAGGGTGCCGCTGGTGACGACGCCGATCTCGACGCCGGCCTCATCCACCAGCTTGGCGCCTTCGCGCACCGGCATGCGCTCGCTGCCGACCAGGCCGACGCGCTTGCGTGCGGCGCCGCCGGCCAGTTGGGCGTCGACCACGGCCGCGCCCGGATAGCCGCCGGCGCGCGCACCGCCGGCGCGGCGCACCTTCTGGATCGCCCAGGTCAGCGAGGCCTCGACCGGCGTGGTGCCGGTATCGATGTCATGGCCATACAGGCACAGGCCGGCCTCCAGGCGCAGCGAGTCGCGCGCGCCGAGGCCGATGGGCTTGACCTCGGGCTGCGCCAGCAGCTTGCGCGCCAGCGCCTCGGCCTGCGCGCCGGCCACCGAGATCTCGAAGCCGTCCTCGCCGGTGTAGCCGGAGCGGGTCAAAAAGGTCGGAATGCCGTCCAGCTCGAAAAAGCCGCCGGTCATGAAGGTCAGCTTGGCGACCTCGGGATTCAGGCGCGCGAGCGCGGTCACGGCCTGCGGCCCCTGCAGCGCCAGCAGCGCCTGCTCGGGCATGGGGATCACGTCGCACTTGGCGGCTATGGTGGCTTGCAGATGGGCGATGTCCTGCAGCTTGCAGCCCGCATTGACGACGACGAACAGGTCGTCGGGGCGGCGGCAGATCATCAGGTCGTCGAGGATGCCGCCCTGCTCGTTGGTGAAGAGCGCATAGCGCTGCTTGAACACGCCCAGGTCGATCACGTCGACCGGCACGAGGGTTTCGAGCGCGGCGGCGGCGCCGGCGCCGACCAGGCGCAGCTGGCCCATATGCGAGACATCGAAGAGGCCGGCCGCGGCGCGGGTGTGCTTGTGCTCGGCCATCACGCCCGACGGGTACTGCACCGGCATGTCATAGCCGCCGAAGGGCACCATCTTGGCGCCGAGTTCGAGATGCAGGGCGTGCAGGGGGGTCTTGAGGAGAGCGTCGGCGGACATCTGGAAAACTCCGAGGGCATTCAAACAGCCCACGCCCATCGGGGGCGCGGGGGGATGCCCTCGCTGTCCGGCTTACCTGAGAGATTGACCGCTGACGGTTCGCCAACAGCTTGCCCCTTCGGTGGACGGACTCGGGGCCCGCCTCTCTCCAGTGAGGAACGCCCGGTTCTGGGCGTTTTGTCAGTCCTTTTGCCTGAGCGTTCGCAGCTTGGGATCACCATCGCCACTGCGCCTTCGGCGGCTTCCGCTAGGAAGCTCTCTCCTGACCGGCGGGATTGTAGCCATGGTTTGGCGTGCCAAGAGCCACAGCCGTGGGAAAACACACCGGCCCGCAAGATCTGCAGGGGTGGCGCGCCGCCGGCCAGCCCGATTCAGCCCGCCTTCATCTGGGGTCCAGGAAGTCTTCAGCGTAGGGGCCGACACTGCATGGAATCCGCAACACCTGACCCCAACAGCCGGACTCCCGACATGCCCTATTTTCTGACTCTTGCCCTGTTGCTGGCGTTGGTCCAGCCAGCCAGAGCCGCCGACAACGCCAAGCTGCCGGCCGCGGAACTGTTCTCGATGGCGGCCGCGCTGGACAAGCTGCCCGCCGGCCAGCGCGACGCCTTCGGCCTGCGCCACCGCATCTGGTCCAAGCAGGCCGGCAAGCCGCTGTCGGTCTGGTATGAAGACCAGGGCCAAAAGATCGAAATCCCGCTGCGCGCCGATGGCAGCTTTGATCGCCCCGCCGCGCTGGCCCGTCCGGGCTTCAATCCCATGCTGATGGCTAGCCAGCCCGAGGCCGGCGTTGAACTCAGCATCGACCTGCTGGCCCAAGTGGCTGACAGCAGGGAGCTGCATTACGCCGATCTGATGCGTTCGGTGACGCAAATGAATGCCTTCATCAAGAGCCAGGCCGGCTTGATGAGTCTGTTCGCCCCGACGGTCCACAGCCTGCACTTCCGTTGCCAGCCCCAGGCCGAGTGCGCGCTGACCGCCCACCTGCCCGAGGGGCCCAAGACCTATGTGCCGGACGCCAGCGGCCGCATCACGCTCAAGCTCAGCAAGGCATTGATGAAGGCCAACCCCCGTCTGAGCGGCAAGACCCCTTTTGCCGAGATCGTCGGCGATATGGAATGAGCTGCGCCGTCGATCGTTTTCCCTCCGCTTTACTCACTTGAAAGCCCGATGCATCCATGAATACCAACACCCGTCATTGCAACGTCCGCGCTTCGCTGCTGACCCTGGCCCGGCTGAGCCTGATCGGCGCGGCCCAGGCCCAGGCCCAGGATCAGGCGCAGCCCGAGGGCAACACCCTAATGCTGGGCCTGGGGCTTGGCTTCGGCGCCAAGTACGCCGGCTCCAAGAAGATCGAAGGTGGCGTCATGCCGGGGATCGACTACAGCATGAGCAACGGTTTCTATGCCAGCACCCTGCGCGGCATCGGCTGGGGCGGCCAGAGCGGCCCGTTCGGCTATAGCGCCGGCCTCGGCCTGCGCGGTGGCCGCGAAGACCGCGACAAGAAGAAGGGCCTGGGCGGCGGCGGCGCCAATGAGTTGCTGGGCATGGGCGAGATCAAGACCACCGCCACCCTCAATCTGGGGGTCAGCTACAACCTGATGGATGCCGTCGAACTCAGCGCTGGCGTGGAGTTGCCGCTGAGCAAGGGCAAGAAGAACGCCAAGCTCGGTGACAAGGCGCTCCAGCATGGCACGGTCTTCAGGCTGGGCGCGAGCGCCGGCATCTGGGGCAATGACAGCAGCGACGTTTCGATCGAGCTGGGAGCGACGGCCGGTGACAAGAAGTACATGCAGACCTTCTTCGGTGTCACCCCCGAGCAGGCGGCGGCCACCAAGTTCAAGGCCTATGCGCCCAAGGCCGGCTTCCATTCGGTCGAGGCCAGCATCAACTGGAACTACAAGATCGACAAGAAGTGGGGCGTCGTGACCTCGCTGGGCGTGAATCATCTGCTGGGTGATGCCGGCAAGAGCCCGATCGTGCAGCGCAAGAGCACCCCTACCGGCATGGTGATGCTGACCTATCTGTACTGACCTCCGCGCCCCGGCTTAAGCCTGGCCTAAGTCTGGCCAGGCGGGGCTGTGGACAATACCGGCATGCGTTTATTGCTGGTGGAAGACGATCAGATGATTGGCGAGCAGCTGCTGGACCTGCTGCGTGCCGAGGGCTATGCGGTCGACTGGGTGCGCGACGGCGAGCAGGCCGACACCGCGCTGCAGGCCCAGGACTACGACCTGCTGCTGCTCGATCTGGGCCTGCCGCGGCGCGACGGCATGAGCGTGCTGCGCTGCTTGCGCGCGCGCAAGCAGCGCCTGCCGGTGCTGATCGCCACCGCCCGCGATGCGCTGGCGCAGCGGGTCGAGGGGCTGGACGCCGGCGCCGACGACTATGTGCTCAAGCCCTTCGAGCTCGACGAGCTGCTGGCCCGCATCCGCGCGCTGCTGCGCCGCGCCAGCGGCCGCGCCGAGCCGGTCTATGAGCATCTGGGCGTCAGCCTGAATCCCGCCACCCATGAGGCCACGGTCGGCGGCCAGCCGGTCACGCTGTCGGCGCGCGAATGGGCGGTGCTGGAGCCGCTGCTGGCGCGGCCGGGCCTGGTGCTGTCGCGCCAGCAGCTGGAGGAAAAGCTCTACAGCTGGAAGGACGAGGTCACGAGCAATGCGGTCGAGGTCTATATCCACGGCCTGCGCAAGAAGCTCGGGTCCGGCCTGATCCAGAATGTGCGCGGCCTCGGCTATATGGTGCCCAAGCAATGATGACGGCAAGACCTGCCCCCTCGCTGCGGCGCCGGCTGATGCTGTTCCTGTTGGGCGCCGTCAGCCTGGCGGCGTTGCTGCAGGCCTGGAGCGCCTACCGCACGGCCTTGCAGGAGGCCGACGCGATCTTTGACTACCAGATGCAGCAGATGGCGCTGTCCATCGGCGGCGCCGCGCCGCCGCGCCATCTGCCCGAGGAGCTGGAGCTGATCATCCAGGCCTGGACCGACGACGGTCTGCAGCTGTTCGCGCCGGCGCCGCGGGCGCGGCTGCCGCAGCGCGCGGTGCTGGGCTTCACCACTGTCGAGTCGGAGGGCAAGCAGTACCGCGTGCTGTCGATGCAGACCGGCGGCCGGGTGGTGCAGGTGGCCCAGGAGCTGGCGGTGCGCCAGCGCCTGGCCGGGCGGCTGGCCTGGCGCACGATCACGCCGATCGCCATCGTGCTGCCGCTGCTGATGGCGGTGGTGGGCTGGGTGGTGAGCCGCTCGCTGGCGCCGGTCGAGCGGGTGCGCAAGCAGCTGGCGGCGCGGGCGGCCGAGGATTTGTCGCCGGTGGGCGAGGGCGGCCTGCCGGCGGAGATCCAGCCCATGGTGCAGGAGCTGAACTCGCTGCTGGCGCGCATGCGCCAGGCCTTCGACGCGCAACAGCATTTCGTCGCCGACGCCGCCCATGAGCTGCGCTCGCCGCTGACCGCGCTGAAGCTGCAGCTGCAGGCCCTGCAGCGCAGCGCCGGCGAGCCCGAGCGCGCGCTGATCCAGCAGCGCCTGGGCGCCGGCATCGAGCGGGCCGGCCATCTGGTCGAGCAACTGCTGCTGCTGGCGCGTCAGCAGGCGGCGGGCAGCATCGAGAGGCGGCCGGTCGCGCTGGAGGCGCTGACCCGCCAGCTGATGGGCGAGCTGGCCGCCAGCGCGCAGCTGCGGCAGATCGACCTGGGCCTGCTGCGGGCCGACGCGGTCAGTGTTCCCGGCCAGGCCGATGCGCTGGCCGTGCTGCTGCGCAATCTGCTGGACAACGCGCTCAAGTACACGCCCGAGGGCGGGCGGGTCGATGTGCTGCTGCTGGACGAGGGCGGCACGGCGCGGCTGCGCATCGAGGACAGCGGCCCCGGCATCGCGCCCGAGGAGCGCGAGCGCGTGTTCGATCGTTTCTATCGCAGCAGTGAGCAGCAGGCCCAGGCCAGCGGCTCCGGCCTGGGCCTGGCCATCGTCAAGTCGATTGCCGAACGCCACGGCGCCCGGCTCGCGCTGGAGCGCTCGGAGGCGCTGGGCGGGCTGCGGGTGGATGTGCTGTTCGACAAGAGCGCGCCTTAAGTGCCACCTAAGTCTTGCTTGCCATAGTGAGCCCATCGACGCTCACTTTTTAGCAGGAGGCTTTATGGCAGCAGCAGAAACAATGATCCCGGCCAAGCGTTTGGTATGGGCCCTGGCGACCGCCGGACTGATAGGCGTTGGCGGCGGCGCGATCGGCGCGGCGGCCTTGCAGAAAACGGCCACGCCGCCGGCCGCCAGCCAGCAGACAACAGCCGCGCCGGTCGCGGCGATGCCGACCAGCGCAGCGCCCGCGCCATCGCCAATGGCGGCCCCAGTGCTGCCCGACTTTGCCCAGATCACCCAGCAAAACGGCGCCGCCGTGGTCAATATCAGCGTCACCGGCAGCGTCAAGACCAGTCGCGCCGCGCCGCAGCTGGATCCCGATGATCCCTTCTACCAGTTCTTCCGCCGTTTCCAGGTGCCGGGCCAACCGGGCCAGGCCCGCGAGATGCCCACGCGCGGCCAGGGCTCGGGCTTCATCGTCAGCGCCGACGGCCTGATACTGACCAATGCCCATGTGGTGCGCGACGCCCAGGAGGTGATGGTCAAGCTGACCGACCGGCGCGAGTTCCCGGCCAAGGTGCTGGGCAGCGACCCCAAGACCGATGTGGCGGTGCTGAAAATCGAGGCCAAGAACCTGCCTGCGCTGAAATTGGGCAGCAGCAAGGACCTGCGCGTCGGCGAATGGGTGCTGGCGATAGGCTCGCCCTTCGGTTTCGAAAACAGCGTCAGCGCCGGCGTCGTCAGCGCCAAGGGCCGGGCCCTGCCCGACGAGACCTTTGTGCCCTTCATCCAGACCGATGTGGCGGTCAACCCCGGCAACTCCGGCGGCCCGCTGTTCAACGCCCGCGGTGAGGTGGTCGGCATCAACTCGCAGATCTACAGCCAGTCCGGCGGCTACCAGGGCATCTCGTTCGCGATCCCTATCGAGGTGGCGACGCGGGTGCAGCAGCAGATCCAGGGCGGCGGCAAGGCTCGCCATGCGCGCCTGGGCGTGACCATCCAGGATGTGAACCAGAGCTTTGCCGACTCCTTCAAGCTGGAGCGCCCGGCCGGCGCGCTGGTGGCCGGGGTCGAGGCCGGTGGCCCGGCGGCCCAGGCCGGGCTGCGCTCCGGCGATGTGGTGCTGAAGTTCAACGATCAGCCCATCGTCGCCTCCAGCGATCTGCCGGCCCTGCTGGGCCAGGCCACGCCGGGCGAGACCGCCACGCTGGAAATCTGGCGCCAGGGCAAGCGCGAGCAGCTCAAGGCCAAGCTCGGCGAAGCCGGCGAGCCGCAGCAGGCCAAGGCCGAGGACGAGCAGGCCACGCCGGCCGGCAAGCTGGGGCTGGCGCTGCGGCCGCTGCAGCAGGGCGAGCGCCGCGGTGCCGAGGGCGGCCTGGTGGTGCAGGACGCTGGCGGCGCGGCGGC